>CAYMMZ010000020.1:0-14242 GCA_964391715.1 Candidatus Woesearchaeota archaeon
GCGTTGAACCTTAATAAGAAAGATAATCATTCAATTCTACCCTGTTGATGTCTAGGAAGAATTCCTTATTTCCCCCAAAACACTTTTATACTCAAAAAAACTTTTTAAAAACATGGCAAGAAAAGAAGAAAACAAATTCCCAATACTCCCCATTGTTTTAATAATTGCAATTCTCACAGCCTTGCTTTTTATAAATACTGATCTTGGAAGCAATAAAAACGTTCCAGTAAAAGATATTGCAATAGATGAAACAGAAAAAGAAATGATTCTAAAATATGAAGAAGGTCCAGTTAGACTTTTCTTCACAGGCTACGGAGCAAAAGTATTAGTCGATAAAAAAACAGACCTCGTAGAAGTAGAATTATTAGGCGTTGGAAATATTCTTGTTCTTTGTAATAAAATCCACACTCCAGAAATCAGAAACACTGGACTTCAAACTTCAGTAGAATATAGAAGTTGCTAATCAAATAATTCTCCAAACAATACTTTTATAATCAAACTTGCCACTCCATAACTATGTACTCACCAGAAATGACGAAACCAATGGAACTTGAATTAACAACTAGAGGAATAAAAGCCCTTCATACAACTGAAGAAGTAGATGAAGCCTTACAAAAAGAGGGAACCACCATGGTTGTCGTAAATTCTGTTTGTGGCTGTGCAGCAGGAAATGCAAGACCGGGAGCACTTTTCTCTCTCCAACATTCAAAAACTCCTGATAATTCCTACACCGTTTTTGCAGGAGTAGATTCAGACGCCGTTAAAAAAGCTAGAGAATATTTCACAGGAAAACTCCCAAGCTCTCCAAGTATAGCACTTTTAAAAAACAAAGAACTAGTTTTCATGCTCGAAAGAAAAGACATTGAAGGCCACAGCCCCGATGAAGTTTCAAATAGTCTCAAAAGAGCTTTCGATGAATATTGTTGATTCTTTCCATCATTCAAAGAAATTACCCCTCTTTTTTATAAAAAAATAAAAAAATAAAAATCACCTAAGTCTTACTTAACAAAGAAATTATCTCTTGTTAGCAAAACATTCCTTACAAAAAACATCTCTACCTTCTGTAGGTTTAAATGGCACTTCGCATTCTTTCTTACATCCAGAGCAAATAGCTTTATGCATCTCCCTAGGACCTCTATTGAAGCCATCGTTTCTATTATTGTTAAATCTTCTTTCCATATTGTTGTTCTCCTTTCATCTTATCGATATTACGACCTTTAATCCATTTAAATACCTATGTTTGGAGAGGAAATCTCTCAAAAATAAAATAAACATTTCTACAAACTACTCAACAACAAACATTCCTTTCATCCCAGCCTGCCTATGACTTCCAACACTACAATAATATTCAAAGCTTCCCTTTCTATCTGCTACAAATTCTACAAAGGTAGAACCCCCAACATTAACTTGCTTGGTAGCCGCACTAAATTCATCTAAAACAAAATCATGAAATCCGCCAACACTTGTAAACTCAACTCTCACAACATCTCCTTCATTAACCTTCAACTCAGGATTATCAACACCATCCTTCATAAACTTAAAATTCTCTCCCTCTAAAACAAACAAAACATCATAACTTCCAGAGTCAGTATTATCCTCTACACCTTCAGAACTATCCGAACCACTAGAATCATCTCCAACAATTAGACTTCCAGAATCATCAGTTCCATCCCCAAGAAAATTCCATCCAAGAATGACCAAAAGAATCACCCCTATCCATAAAATTACTTTAATCATTAAATCTCAAATAAAACATTCTTTATAAATTTAATTAATAGATTATTTCCTCTTTGAATAATGTCTAAAACTCTTATCTTTTGGATTAATGCACTTAATAAAACCCTCTCTTTGTAAATCTAATAAAACTCTGCTAACTGCACTTCTATGCTTCCCAATCTCTTTAGCAATTTCAGAAGCCGTTTTTTCTTCACTCAAGTTATTCCAAACAGCAAACCTAAGTTTACTTTTCTTTAAAAATATCTTTAACTTTAGCTCGTCTTTCATGATACATAGGCGTAACAATTATTAAAAAGGGAGAGTAACAGAAGCGTAACATTTATAAGGAATCAACTAATATATATTATATGAGAAAAATCTTTATGATAGAAATCTTTATAGTATTTTTATTAGGGGTTGTGAGTGCACAATTTACCCTAGATGACAACACTGTAGCTCTATGGCATTTTGATGAAGCCTCCGGGAATACAGTTTTTGATGAAACTTCCAATAACAATGATGGAACTATCCTCGGGGCAAAATGGACAAATGATAGTACTTCTGGATTTGCTCTTAAATTTGATGGAATCGATGACAAAATTATTGTTCCTTATTCTTCAAGTATTGGGGCGTTACCTAATTTAACTTTAGATGCATGGGTAAAAAGGAATTCTCTTTCCGATGGAATGGTTATTTCTAAAAACGGCCCTTATTTCATTTCTATTAGAAATAATGTCTTGGAGGGAGGAGTTTATGCTGGTCCTGGTTGGACACAAATTAGCGGAACAACCTCTCTGAACCTAGGTCAATGGTATCATATAGCTTTAACCTATGATGGGGCAGATATCAAACTATATTTAGATGGAGTTGAAGATGCATCAATAACTAAAACAGGAAGCATATTAGTCACTGGACAAAGTCTTCATATTGGCTGGGGAGAACCTGGACATAACCAATTCTTCAATGGAATAATTGATGAAGTAAGAATAAGTGATATTGCTAGAAACAATAACAATAGTGGAGGGGGATTTTCACTTGAAGAAAGAGTTAGGATTCTTGAAAAAGAAATGAGTGAATTAAAAGATAGAACTTCTTTAATAGAAAAAACAATTAATAGAATAATTGAATTTATTAGAGGACTCCCTCAGGGAAGTAATTGGTTTTTGGGCGGCTCTCTGATTTCTGCAAGTACATCAATATTTACTTCCCCACCTCTTGAAAAACTAGAGTCTTCTTCTTAAAAATTTATTCAACACCAACTATTTAAACAAGGGAATATTAATAAAATCATGAAGAGGAAAATAAAAGCTATTGTCATTTCTATCATAATAGCAATCTTAATAATCCTCAGTATAAACGCAATCATAACAATCAAAGAACCTCAAGCACCAGAACGATATGATTGGGAAAACGATGGAATCTTTCTAATGCAACATGAAACTGAAGGCTTCTATGGTTGCTTTGGATGTAACAATCCCAAAAGCGGACCAGCGTTATGCATTGACCCAGCCCCAGTAATGAAGCTAAGAGATGAAACAACTGAAAGATATTGCGGGGAAGAATTCGAAGTTATAACAAACTGAAACTAGTCTCTCTAAAAACATTTTAATACTCTTAATTCAAAGAATTCTATGATAAAAGAAAAAATAGCAAACAGCATTGAACTTCTAACACTCTTAGGCTCAATCTTTGTAGCCATATTTCTAATTTTATTTATAGCAATGATTCTTACAGGAAAGAAAAGCAAACTCTACGATGAAATAATAAAATACATCTCCAAAAATTTCCTTGCACTTGGATTCATAGTTTCAACAATAGCAACACTTGGAAGCCTCTTTTACTCAGAAATAATGGGCTACAATCCCTGTCTTCTTTGTTGGTATCAAAGAATCTTCATGTACCCTCAACCATTTTTATTTTTCATAGCAATGGTAAAAAAAGACAGAAGAATGATAATCACAAATACCCTCCTACTATCTGTCCTCGGAGCAATAATCGCAGCCTACCATTATCTTGGACAAATCGGAATAATGAGCTTGGAGACTTGTGACATAGTCGGATACTCAGCAAAATGTTCGGAGTTCTTCTCCCTCTCTTATGGATTCATAACAATTCCGATGATGGCACTAATAGCATTTGCAATGATAATCATCTTTGGAGTAAGTAGAAGTTTTTTGAGAGATTAAAATAAGAAAGTTTTGTTCTATCAAATTATAAGCTGTTACAATAACCTTTAAAAATAGGCTTTATTTTTGCTTTTAATGGAATTAGAAAGAATTAAAGAAATAGGGCTCACGCCATTATCAAGAATAGAAATAGGTTTTCGTCCCTTAAAGATTGATGAGAGAACTGGAGAATCTTTTCCCGACCCAAATATGATGGATGTGCATTTTGGGTTTATATTGGATTAAACGAAGGTCATAATCCTCCTCTTCTTCTCTATCATAGGTCTTCACATGTAGGAGATATCAAATCTCTTCCGGGACGCACTGAAGAATGCCGTCAGAGAATTGACTACGTTGTTTATTGTAATGAATTAAGAGAAAAACCAATCAAAAGAAATCACTCATAGAATCATTTAAATATTTATAGTAATTAATTCCCTTATGGATTTAGAAAATTTTGATGGGGATACTGGAAAACCCATTATCATTAACCCTGAAGATACAAAAGAACTTAATAAAAAAGTAGTTATTCATAAAAAATGTGGTAAAAAACATATTGACAAAGATAAATTTGCTACGTTTAATCATAGAAAACATCTATGCCATCACTGCAATGAATATTTTTATGACGATGAGAGGGCAGTAGGGATTAAATCAATCAACTAGCCGAACTCACCAAATCCGCATCATCACTACTTCCGGGCTTTACAAAAATCTCACGAACGCTCTCATCGGGGGGGTGCTCATCGATAAACCATTCCGCACTATCTTTTGATTTCCCCTCTTTCTCAGGGTCCACACTACCTACCTTCGCTTCCTTATTAGTATGCAAATTATCCTTAGAAAAATAATCTGAGATGTGACCATCTTCTTTATCTTTGTAAACTTTAGGCGCCATATTTAAAAATCATCCTTTTGAAATTATTATATTCTTTAGCTTTTAAATTCTTGTCAATACACAAAACTTTCACTTTCTTATTCTTCTTCAAGATTTTCTCAATCTCCGAAAGAGGCAAAACAGAAAATGCCGTAGCATAGGAATCTGCTTCCATCAAAGTTGGGGCAACAACAGTCACAGAAATACAATGATTCTGATTCAGGATATGAGATTTATCATAACTCTCAGAATACTGAATATAATCTCCAGAAGTCGCAACACCTAAATTCTCAACTGCAATTGAAGCTACAATTCTCCTTTTTTTCCTCGGATGTTGTATTTTCACAGCAGACGGATATTTCCCAGAAACCAAAATATCACCCCTGGAATTAATCGCCCAATTCTTCGAACCACCTTTCTTCAAAGCCTTCCCCATCTTGTCAGTGATATATCCTTTAGCAATACTCCCAAAATCAAGCAAAACATCAGAAGAACTAAGTCGAACAGTCTTTCCAGAAACTTTAATATCTTTATAAGAACATTTCAACTTCTTTAACTTCTTCCCAGCCTTCCTATTCAAAAAGTTATGTCCAAAAGAAACATCATAAAGTCCTTCAGTCATTTTAGAAATCTTCAAAGCAAATCTTAATACTTCCAAAAATTCATGAGATACTTCCAATTCTCGAGATTCATTCAACTGAGAAATAAAACTCTTCTTATCATAGAAATTAAACACCTTTTCTAATCGAACACCTTCCCTATAAACTTCTTCTACTAACTCCTTAGCCCTCCCTGAAGCAATATCATAAACCGCAAATTCAATAAAACCTCCAAATAATTTCTTTTTAACCTTAACACCCTTCATAAAAATACCAAGGAACAAGGGTTTAAAATTATATCTGGGGCCCCCCTTTTGTCTCTCTTACATAAAAATCAAATAGAAATTTTCTCTCTTACCAATCTTAGTTATCAAAACCCCTTCACTTATTCTCTTAAGCTGAATCCTATAATTTCCCGCACGAATCCTAAATTCTCCATCTTTATTTTTTAACTTAATTATGTCAACAGGACTTCCATTACCAAATTTTTCAAGAGTAAACAAAATTTTCTGTTGAATCCGAGCATTTAATTTACCTAATTGTTTTTTAGAATTCTTTGAAAATAAAATTTCCACCATTTTATAATCCCAATTCAGCCTTCACTTGAGCAAGAGTAGAAAATTCTCCTCTTTTATATTGAGCAACGGACTCTTCAATATCTGCCTTAGCACTCTCAGAAAGTTCTAAATGAGGCTCAATAAAATCCCAAATAACATCCTCATAACTTTCATTAGATTCCTTAAAACCTTTCAAAGCCCCAAGCAACTCCCCACTAATCCTTATAGATGTTGAAGATGTCGATGTTTGTTTCTGCATATATAATGCATGCATTATGCATATTTAAATATTTCTATCAGGCATCTCAGATTACTTAGAAGAAGCTACAGGTGCCCATATTTCAGGACCTGTATAGATTTCATGGGTCTCACTTCTAGCTGTAGGCTTTCCAAACATTCTCACAAGCAATCCCCGAACATCATCATAAAAATCAGCAGCCGCCCTTAATTCTTGGGGAGAGGTAGTATGATTAAATCTGTCAGCCTCCCTATAGGAATCAATCTCATGAGAAATAGACACTCTAAAATTATTCTCATGTCCCCCAACCATCGCACTAAGGCGGAACTTATGTGCAAAATTCAAATTCAAATCATAAAAACCATCTTGCAGAACATAGCTAACACCAAAATCATCTCCTGAATGACCTTCCCCCAAAAGCCCTGTTCCAAGGTCCTGCCCCAATCTTCCAGTAAAATCGGATAATCTTGTTATCATAGAAAACAAAACTAACACACCTACTTAAGCATTTATATCCTAAACCACAAACATCAAAACCATTAAAAACTCCTTAAACCTAAAAATTTTATGGAATTGTTCTACCTCCTAATGGCCCTAATCGTAGTCAGCCTAATCTCGCTAGTTGGAAGCCTCACAATCTCTCTCAACAAAAAATTCCTAAATAAAATCTTAGTATTCCTAGTCGCATTCTCTGCAGGTTCCCTTCTTGCAACCGCTTTCTTTGACCTAATCCCTGAAAGCTATGAAGCACTAAACAGCATATCTTTTGTCCTTTATGGAATTATTCTCTTCTTCTTTATTGAGGCATTCATCCACTGGCACCACCCTCATATAATAGGTTGTAGTGATTGCGTCCAACCAGTAGTTTATCTAAACCTCATAGGTGATGGATTCCACAATTTCCTAGACGGAATAATTATCGCGGCGAGTTTCCTAATCAGTCTTCCAACAGGAATAGCTGCAACAATCGCAATAATCCTCCACGAAATCCCCCAAGAAATCGGGGACTTTGCAGTCTTAGTCCATAGCGGACTCAGCAGAGGAAAAGCAATACTATTTAATTTTCTAACAGCCCTATTCTCAATTATTGGAGGTCTAATAAGTTATTTCTACCTTAGCTCATTTGAGAACCTAATTCCTTATGTAATCGCAATAGCCGCCGGAGGATTCATCTACATAGCAACAACAGATCTATTCCCAGAACTCCACAAAGAAAAAGACAAAAGAAAACTAACTCTTCAATTCTTAGCCCTAATACTTGGAGTATTTTTAATCAAGGCAGTTTTTACATTAGTCTCTCACTAACTTAATGGAGTTACAACAAACTCATGCCAACAATTTTTGGGATAGGTTTATCTCAATTAATTCAATTAAGTGCAACAGGAATTCTAACGATATGGTTAGAAAAAAATAATTAAAAAATAATTTTTATTTTTAAACAGAAGCCTTTGCGTTTCCTACAACAGCCTTTGTTCCAGTAGAAGGCTTCATAGAAGGTTTAGTCTCTCCCGCAGGAGAAGCCATAGCCATATCTCCCGAACCTTCAGATTTTTGTGCATACTCTCCACCTTTTGGTTTTACTTTTCCAAGAAGTATCAAGATAAAATCTACTAAGGCCCATACTACAAAACCCCCAAGAGTCACTAATTTCAAAAATCCAAGTCCCGTATAACCTAAATAAAATCTATCTATACCAAAAATACCCAGAAAAAAAGACAAAATAGCAGCAACAGTTTTATTATTTCCCATTTACACCTCCAGTAACTAATTACCTCCTCTTTTATTTAAACCTATCTAAAAAAGTTCATCCTCGCTAAAATCTAAAAGAAATAACTTAAATAGTAGCTTTTCCTTAAAAATGTACCAAAAAGGAGGTAAATCTATGGTTTCAAAAGGAACAATGGGCTGGGGCGCAATTATTGTAGCTATCTTAATGGCTTTAACAGTAGCAATGGACTGGAATATGTCTTTGCACTATCTGTGGGCAGTTCTAGTAGCTATCTGGGGATTCATGTCTTTCCACTAATCCCAAAATAAATTTTTTATTTTTTTAAGTATTTTAGAGAAATCTATAATCTACCACATAAATCTTTATAATTCTCTAAAAACATCTCAAGGAATGACAAAATATATTTTTGTTTCTGGAGGTGTAATTTCAGGTGTGGGGAAGGGGGTAGCGACAGCTTCAGTTGGGAGAATTCTAAAGGAATATGGATATTCAGTCACTGCCATAAAAATTGACCCCTATATCAATTGCGATGCAGGAACCTTAAGACCGACAGAACACGGAGAAGTCTGGGTAACAGATGATGGAGGGGAAATAGACCAAGACCTTGGAAATTATGAGCGATTTTTAGAAATCCCCTTACTAAAAAAGAACGCTATAACAACTGGTCAAATTTATAAATCATTAATTGAAAAGGAAAGAAGAGGAGATTTTCTTGGAGAAACAGTCTCCTTTATTCCCCATGTTCCAGAAGAGATAGTCAAAAGAATAAAAGACGCTTCTGTTGGTTTTGATATAGCACTAATAGAAATAGGTGGAACAGTTGGAGACTATGAAAATATTCCTTTCTTATTCGCCATAAAAAATCTAGAAGCAGAACTAGGAAATGAAAATGTATGTAATATTATGGTAACTTATCTTCCAGTCCCAAGCCATATAGATGAAATGAAAACAAAACCAACACAGCTAGCAATAAAACTTCTAAGAGAAAACGGAATTTCGCCAGATTTTATTTTTTGTAGAGGAAAATATGCATTAGATGAAGTTAGAAAAAAGAAAATAGAAAGATATGCAAATATCGAATCAGAGAGGGTAATCTCAATGCCAGATGTGATAGGAAAGGGAACCGCAAATACAATCTACGTAGTGCCCTTAGATTTAGAAAAAGAAAATTTTGGAGAAAAAATATTGAAAAGATTAAATCTTGAGAAAAGAAAAAATCCTGATTGGACATCTTGGAGAGAGATGGTAAGAAGAACTACAAGTCCCTTAAAAGAAATAAATATTGCACTCATTGGAAAATATCTTGACATAGGAGACTTCCAATTAAAAGATTCCTATCTCTCTGTTGCTGCAGCACTAAACCATGCCGGTGCAAAAAATAACATAAGAATAAAAATAAACTGGATAGACTCAAAAGAAATAGAAAACTGGAAGGTGGACCTATCTAAATTTGATGGAATTCTAGTCCCTGGAGGATTTGGAACTTCAGGTGTTGAAGGAAAAATTCTCGCAATTGAATTTGCAAGAAAAAATAACATCCCCTTCCTTGGGCTTTGTTATGGATTACAATTAGCAGTAATAGAATTCGCAAGAAACGTTTGTAACCTTAACGCAAATTCAACAGAAATTAATCCGAATGTAGAGCACAAGGTAATAGACATCTTGCCCGAACAATTAGATGTCCATACAAAGGGAGGGACAATGAGACTTGGAAACTATCCAGCACTTTTAAGACCTGGTTCAATTGTTGAAAGAATCTATCAAAATGGAAATGTCCAAGAAAGGCATAGACACCGATATGAAGTAAACCCAGATTATCATCAAATCTTAGAAGAAAAGGGTTTAACAATTTCTGGAAAAAGTCCAGACGGGAAACTCGTAGAATTCATAGAACTATCCAATCACAAATTCTTTATAGCAACACAGGCCCACCCTGAATTCAAAAGTTATCCTATGAAGCCAAGTCCTCTTTTCGATGCTTTCATAAAAAGTTGTTTAGAACAAAATTAAAATGGGAATAAAAAATTGGGCAAAAAATATCAGGGGAAAGACACTCTACTTTCCAGGACAATTTACAAAAGAATTTTTAGGTAAGGAACTTGAAAACTATAAAGAAGTATTCAAAAAACTAGGAATTAAATTTACAATGTTAGAGGAAGATATCTCCTGCGGACATGAACTCTATCAGGCAGGATACAAAAATGAAGCGAGAAATCTTGCAAACAAAAATTTCGAGATATTCAAAAAAAATTCAATAACTAAGATAATCACAAACTCTCCTTCTTCATACCATATGTTCCATAAAATCTATCCAGAACTAATAAGGGGATGGTATATTGAGGTAGAGCACGCAACAGTTTCAATACTTAATGAATTAAAAAAAATAAGGATAAAAGAATTGGAACCTGAAATAATAACTTATCATGACCCTTGCAAACTTGGAAGGTATTCAGAAATTTATGATGAGCCAAGAGATGTAATCAAAATGCTCGGAGGAAAAATTTATGAGATGAAGTTAAACAGAGAAAACGCCCTTTGCTGTTGTGCAGGAGCAGGAATGTTAGAAAATTTCCCAGAAGTTTCAAGAAAAATGGCCCACAAAAGAGCAAAAGATATCCCAATAGAAGTTTCAAAAATAATTATTCCATGTGAACTCGCATATTCAAATTTAAAATCAGTCACAGATAAAAGCACGGAATTTTCAACATTTGTATTAAGTAAATTGAGGGGTGCAGGGTTATAATGAACAAAAAATTAAATAAAATCTATGAAACAGATGCTTCAAGATTAAAAGGAAAAGCTGCAGGAGTAGTCCATCCAAAATCTATTAATGAAATAAGAAATATTATTAAAAACTCAAGAAAAATAACAACTAGGGGAGGTGGGACTGGTCTCGTTGGAGGCGCAATCCCTCAAAATGGAGAGGATATTGTTCTTGATTTATCAAAGTTAAACCACATAGGAAAATTTGAGAAAGAAAGAAACGAAGTTGAAGTTGAAGCAGGAGTAATCTTAAAAGACTTACAAGATTTCTTAGAAGAATCTAATTTAGAATTTCCCATAAATATCCAAAGTCATGAGATAGCAACAATTGGAGGGATGATTGCAACAGATGCGCTAGGCTCTCGGACAATAAAGTATGGAAAAACTTCTAATTGGATAAAATGGATAGAAATAATTGATGGGGAGGGGAATTTAGAAAAAAAAGGGGTTACAGAATTAAGTGACTATTCTGGAATGGAAGGGATCACGGGAGTAATTGTTAGAGCTTGTCTAAAACTCGTAAATAAGAAAAAAAGAACTGCATCTATTATTGAAGTTCAAAGTTATGAGGAAGCAGTCTCAATAGTAAAAAATCTAAAAAGAAATTCAGAAATTTCTATGATAGAATTTTTGGACAAGTGGATTAGCAAGGAGCTAAACCTAGAGGAAAAATTGCATATGATAATCGAATATGAGAATGAATCTGGAAGTCTAAAGGAAGAAGGGTATGAAAAAATAATTGAATTGCTAAATAAAATTTACCCTTCAATAATAAAAGGAGGCTATTCAAGAATAGAAGACCCCAAAATCCTAATAGACAAATTTCCTCAATTAATGGAATGGTTAGAAGAAAAAAGAATCCCTACATTCAGCCATATTTCAGTTGGAGTTCTCCATCCATGTTTTAATGAATATCAGGAAAAATTTATTCCAGAAATGATAAAATTTGTAAAAAAATTAAGTGGACAAGCGTCAGGAAAACATGGGATAGGGCTCCTAAAAAGGGAATTTGTAGAAATAACTGACCAAAAGATTTTAAGGAATGTAAAAAAGCGAACAGACCCCTTAAATAAATTTAATGTAGGAAAAGTAATATGAATAAAAAACCAACGGAACAAGAATTAATTGAAGCAAATAATTTAATAGAAGAAGCATGTGAAGTTTTCGACACCTGTACCAGCTGTGGACTATGCAAATCTATATGTCCAACGTTCAAGGTTCTAATGGAAGAAAGAGTCTCCCCCCGAGGTCATGCAATTCTCCTTTCAGACAAAGTCCTTGACAAGGTAGTCTATGAATGCACAATGTGCAAAGCCTGTGAAAAAAAATGCCCAATAAATATCAAAGTCTGTGACGCCGTCCAAAAAGCAAGGGAAGCCCTTGTCCTAAAACAGAAAGGCCTAAAGAAAAACGAAGAAATGCTTAAAAGATTTAAAAAAACAGGGAATGTTTTTGAGAAGGTGGAAAGAAAATGATAGGGATAAGAAACGACCACAATGATGTTTACGTCTTCTTTGAGAAAGGGGAAGTTAAAACTCTCGAAACGAAGACCCTCCAAGGAGTATACATTAATCAAGAAAGAGGGGAAGAAAATGGAGTCTTAGAATGTAGAGTTAGTGATTCATTACCTCTAGGTTCACAAGCAGAAGCAGATCTAACAAGACCTGAGGGCACACTGAGAATGGATGTAGAACTCTTAAGAAGTGTCTATGAAAGACTAGTAGAGAGACATAGCGTGGAATTGCACCAAGGATTCCGTCATATACATTTGGCTGACATGGAATATTTAATGGAAGATGGAGATTATGGACCCTCTTATGAATATCTTAAAACTTTAATCCCTCCTAACCCAGATTAAACAAACCCTCCTCATTCCGCCAGCTAGTCAAACCCCTAACAACTTCACAAACTTCCCTTGAACGAAACATTTCAGCGAAGCAAAATGTTGAGCCCCTTCCCAAAAGAATCCCTCCTCCCAACCAAATCAAAACCTTTCCAAGATAACACCGCTACCGCCAAATTTATAAACCAACACTCCCAAAACTAAATACAATGGAAGGTCATGGATGTTGCAAAGTTGAATCAGAAGTTTGTTTCCCAGGGAAACCTGCACCAAATTTCACAGCAGAAGCATTTCATAATGGAGAGGTCCATAAAGTTTCCCTTAGTGACTATAAAGGGAAGTGGGTAGTTCTATTCTTTTACCCAAAAGATTTCACATTCGTTTGCCCAACAGAGCTTGGAGCATTAGCAGATAACTATGAAAAACTACAAGAAATGGATGTAGAAGTCCTAAGCGTTTCCACCGACACAGCAATCGTCCACAAAGCATGGAGCGATACATCAGACACAATCAAAAAGATAAAATTCCCAATGATTGCCGATCCAACAGGAAGAATCTGCTGGGACTATGGAACCTATATTCAAGAAGAAGGAATCGCCCTTCGAGGAACATTCTTAATCGACCCAGAAGGAGTTTTACAAACAGTAGAAATTCACACTGACGGAATCGGCCGAAGCGTGGACGAATTAATCCGAAAAATCGAAGCAGCTAAGTTCGTCCGAGAACACGGAGACCAAGCCTGCCCTGCCAACTGGACGCCAGGAAAAGAAACTTTGACACCTGGATTGGATTTAGTTGGTAAGTTGTAAGGTTCTCTTAATGTAATGCGTCACACTTCTAACATACTATATTAATCAATTTTGAAAAAACTTAGATTCATCTAAAATTTTCTTTCTTTCTTTAAGAGAACATCCTTTCGGAATCCTTACTATAGATATTCCTCCGAAAGAGTCTATTATATATTCTATATCGTATTCTTGCATTTCTTCCACCTCCTTTCAGTTTTACCATAGAAATTTTATTAGAAAAATTATTTATATAGTATCACAATTAAGATATATATTAAATATTAGCCTTGCAACAACATTAATAAATTTCCCCTTTCCCAGTGTAACGCCTAGACGAAGTCAGGTGTGAAACCAACAACAACAATCCCTATAAACCCTTCACCCATTAACAAAACATGACAGACGAAGATAAATTAGAAAAATTAGAAAACTTAACCCAAAAATTCGATGCAGATTTCCACCCAAATCATCCAATAAACAGAGAAGCTGCAAGAGCAAGAAATTTAACTTATGATGAAAAGTCTGAAGTTTATAGAGATGTTAGTGGATGCCCAACATTAGATAGCTTTGGTCAACCATTAGGGTAACATCATCCAAAACCAAACCAAAATTCCATCTCACCATTCCCTAAACCTTCTTTATCCTCTCCACCAGAACCCCCTTTCTTCTCTGAACCAACAGCATGCAACCGAACAAACCCAACTCTTTCAAAGTAAACTTTAGCCCCCACCTTCAAAGCCCTAAGACTCTCCTCACCAAGACCTTTAATAAAAGAACCATTTGGCATCATTATTCTAACTTTAACATTCTTAGCCCCTAAAGGCAACCACTGCATAAATTTAACTTTATTTTTTTTATTAGAATTAATATCTATAAAGGAAAACTCCTTAGGCTTCATTCTTTGAACTTGGTCAGATTTAAAATTAAAAAGATGCATTAACCTATATTCATCGTCTTTCATCAAATC
>CAYMMZ010000021.1:0-14035 GCA_964391715.1 Candidatus Woesearchaeota archaeon
TACCATTTTCTTATTTTAGAGAACTTATTTGAAAAGGGTTCTCGTGCCCTTTGGGTACCATTTTCTTGTTTTGGAGAACTTATTTAAAAAGAGTTCTCTTGCTCTTTAGGTATCATTTTATTTTCGTTAAATTATCAGAAAAACTCGGTTTATAAATCTTAGTTATTCAAACTATCAAAATCTTTTTTATAGCAGTAATAAAATTATCCACAATTTCAGAATATTCTCCCAGTTTTTCCATATTAATTTCAGTAGTTTTTGTTGGACTAATAACCTTCAAACAAACATTTTTCCTAAATTCCCCTTCCCTAGTTTTATTCATATCTGGAATTCTTTTAAAGAAGATATATAATGGAATAGCTTCTGTAATCTCAGGATACTTTTTAAAATATTTTTTCATAAATTCAATCCTTTGTTTAGGATTTGTAGGCATTGTAGGAATTTTACCCTCTTCAACCTTAGCCTCGAGAATAGCGTCAAAACTAAGCTCAATTAAACTCTTCCACCGAGCCAATAAATTCAATATCACGTCGCAGGTTTTAGTATATTTTAAACTAACATACAACAGATGGTCGGCACTCGTCTTTTCTTTTATAATCTCTTCAATCATTTACGCTGTTAACCATTTAGTGCAAGAAACTCTTAGTCAAACACCTTTTTATATTTGTCGGAAACTTCAGAAAATCTCCTAATTGCAAGTTCTGCAGAATTTAAAAACTCTTTGAATCTTTCAGCCTTCAAAAATCTATATTCACCTTCAACTAATAAAATAATCTTATCTTTTTTTGAAAATTCAATAGGAGAGAGTCTCTGAGCCTTTTCAATTTCCAAAACTTTCCGAAGGTTATCAACAATAATTTCATCAAAATATTTTGGTGCAATTTCCGAAATAAAAATCTGAAGGTTCTTCTTAGAATTTCGGCCACCCTTACCCTCAAGAATCAAATATCCCCTAACCAAAGCCCCAACAGCAAGAGCAGACTCATTAATCACACCTACAAGAAATCGCTTCTCTTCATAATTTGCATAATTCTCAAATAATCTCTGAGCAATAGCCAAATGGTATTTCGCATTGATTAGATTCTCATCAAAATTTCTCATACAAAAGAAAATGATTAAAGCTTTTTATGAATTGTTGTGGTAAATTTACTCTTTCAACCCAACAATCGCCTCAGCAATGTCCCCATCACTTTTTTCTAAAGCCGCACGAACTTCTTCCTCAGATTTTCCAGTCTTCTCCATGACCATGGCAACATCCTCCTTAGAAAATGATTCACTAGATTCTTCTCGGGCTTCCCCAGAAACTTGATAAGTTTCCTGTCCCTGCATCATAACTTTTAGAACTGAAGGTTCATCAATGACCAACCTCTCATCACCCATTTCAAAAATAACTCGGTGAACATTCAAAGGAGTCTGAGAGATTCCCATCTTCTTCATCATACCTTGCATTTTCGCAGGATTAATTCCTCCTAACATCTAATAGAATAACCTCAACCCTATAACAAAGGCGATAACAAAAATAATCATTGCTACAACTGCCCCTGGGCCAAATTTAAACTTAGAATCATATTCTTCCTTATATCTCATTAACCCACCGAATCCAGCGGGCATTGCTGATTGTTCTGCCATGTTTTAGAAAACTAAGATGAGTTTATAAGATTTTCTAAAATCTAAAAATGGAAAATGTTTATTAATAAATCCATCTTATAGGGATTATGGTTTTGGAGAAAATAAAGAAAATATTGGACGAAGATTCTTCGCTGACATTAGAATCCTTCCAAAAATTACAAGAAGAATACGATAGGATTTTTGTTGATGACGAATTTAAAGAATTTGATAAGGTTAGACATACTTATGCACATATGGGGAAATTATTGGGAAGGTTAGCAGAATATGTACAAATGGTAGAAGATGGACACCCAGATTTTTCTACGAAAGATATTAAAGAAAAGGTAATCCCAGATTTATTAGTCTATTCTGTCTGGCTCTCAAAAGAGTTTGATGTTAATATTGAAGAAGAGTACCTAAAAAGAATTGTAGGGAATATAGAAAGACTACACAAAGACAAGGTATCCTCCGAAGAGCTTCAAGAATTAAAGGAATATATTGGAAAAGAAACTCCTAAAAGTGATTAGTCTTCTTCCCGAGGTCTCCACTTATAAACATAGTCATGATGGTCAAAATAAAAAATCGTCACTTCTTCATTAAAGTGCGTTATCTTAAACACCAAAACAAAATGTTTGTCAATATGAACTCTATTAAATGTCTGAAGAGGTTTCCTTAAGAATTTGTAAGTATGCTTTGGATTTTTTCTAATCCCTTCGATTTTTTTCCAAATTATCCTTAACTGTTTTGGGTTTTTCTTTGATAATTTCCTAAATATTTTATCTGCTTCTTCTTTTATAATTAAAGAATACATCTTAATTTAATCCATATCTTTTTGAAAAATCTTCAACCCTCACACCTTTCTGTTTCTCTATGTTCCTAATTTTCTTAATAAACCCTACTTGAAGTTCAGGCTCATTCTCAATTTCAATAAATTTACTTACAATAAACTCTACAGCCTCCCCCTTATCCTTAAGCCCCTGCCTTGCTTTCACTATGTTCAAAACCTTATTAGTATTCTCATCAAGTTTTATTAGTGCGTTTACCATTTTTCCTTAGTTAAACTAAGTTTAACTTATTTTTAAACTTTTCCTTTTAATTTTCTCAAAACCTCATCTTCCTTTCTCCGACTCAACCCATAACTTTTCCCGAACCGGACCAAAATTTCGTTAATCTTTCCCCAATATCTCTTTGGAAAAAGTGCCTCCAAATCTTTTTCAATTTTATCGGGATTTAAATTTTTAGTCCAACCAAGTTTATTTGAAATCCTTGCGACATGTGTATCAACTCCAATAACATCTCTTTTATGAGCCTCACTCAGATAAACATTCGCAACCTTCCTCCCAACTCCAGGAAGCTTAATCAATTCAGATAAAGTCTCAGGAACCTTGCCCCCGCTAGAAGTAATCATTTTAGCCGTCTCAATTATCCTAAAAGATTTAGTGGGAGCATAATTAACAGAAGAAATAATTTTTTTAACCAAACTAAGGCGAGCCTTAGCCAAATCTCTCATCTTAGGATATTTAACAAACAAAACATCACAAACTTGAATCGTCACCTCGTCGCGAGTTTGTGCAGATAAAATAGTAGCGATAAGCATTTGATATTTCTCAGGCCATTGAGCAGCCAACCTCATTTCATTAACTCCCTTCCGTTTAGAATTAAGTTTTAAAATAGCCCGAAGTTGTTTAACTGCCAGTTTTGATTTCATCTACTTCCTCACTATTTTTTTTAGCCCACTCATATATCCTTGCAAGGCCTTAGGAATATTAATAGAGCCGTCCTTGTTCTGATTATTCTCCATCAGAGCAATAAGTGCTCGAGGACTAGCCACAACAGTATTATTCAAAGTATGTGCAAAATAATTCCCCTGACCCCCATTAATCCGAATCCCAAGTCGACGAGCCTGAGCGTCTGTCAAATTAGAACAACTTCCAACTTCAAAATATTTTTTCTGTCGAGGGCTCCATGCCTCAACATCACAAGATTTAGCCTTTAAGTCTCCCAAATCTCCAGAACAACACTCAAGAGTCCTCACAGGAACTTTCAACTTCTTAAAAAATTCAACAGTATACGATAGCATCTCATCATAAAATTTATATGAATCTTCAGGCTCAGAAATTATAATCATTTCCTGTTTCTCAAATTGATGAACTCTATAAAGCCCCTTCTCTTCAATCCCATGAGCCCCTTTCTCCTTCCTAAAACAAGGAGAATAACAAGTAATCTTCTGAGGAACCTCTCCTCTTTTTAAAGTCTTATCTTTATACATCCCAATAATTGAATGCTCACTAGTTCCAATCAAATATAAATCTTCATCCTGAATTTTATACATCATATCATCCATCTCTGCAAAACTCATGACGCCCTCGACAACACCACTTCTAATCATAAAAGGAGGGACACAATATCCATAACCTTTCTCAATCATAAAATCTCTAGCATATGAAAGAATAGCCGAATGAAGTCGAGCAATGTCCCCTTTCAAATAATAAAACCCTTGCCCAGAAGTTTTTCGAGAACTCTCCATATCCAACCCACCTAATTTCTCAGCTAACTCAGCATGGTTATAAACTTCATAGCTTGGAACTTTTGGCTCACCAACCCTTTCAAGTTCAACATTCTTTGCTTCACCCTCTCCAATTGGAACAGACTCATGAATAAAATTAGGAATCAAGATCATTTTCAAATCAATTTGGGATTTAAGTTTATCCGCCCTCTTCTCTACCTTCTCAATCTTTCCAGGAATCTCCTTCGCCTCCAAGATAAATTTCCGAGCCCTGCCCTTCTCTCCAGATTTCATGAGCTGATTAACTTTCTCACTAATCTTATTCCTTTCAGACCTCAAATCGTCCGTCTTCTTCTTTTCTTTTCGCCACTTAACATCCAATTCAAGAACTTCGTCAACCAAAGGCAACTTATCTTCTAAGAATTTCTTTTTGATATTCTCCCTAACAAGATCAGGGCTCTCCCTAAGAATTTTAATATCTATCATAAACTCCCTCCATATCTTACATTAACTTAGAATATATTTAAACCTTCCCTCAAAAACTTTATTAACCAATTTACCCTAAATCAAAAATGGACGAAAAAGAACTTGTCAAAAGAACAAAAAATTCCCTAAAGGCAAAAAAGTCAAGGGCCGAAATCCTAAAAGGTTTTCAGAAAAAAGGATACAAGCTAGAATACGCCGAGAAATTAATAGCAAAAGCAAATAAGAAAAAAAAGATAGTCACATTATCTCTTCTTTCCATGATAGTCCTCTCATCCTTAGCCTTAGCGGGATATTCAACATTTTTTAACAAAAATAAATTTGATATTCCAAATCCAATGGAAGGATTCACAATAACAGGTAATGTAGTAGCTTCTCCAGAAGGAGTAGCAGAGCAAATAGAGATAACCCCCGAATTTATATCTTATCTTTTAAACGAATTCGGAGCATGGCAACTCCACCCAAACCCCTTGACATTTGAAAAGCCAAGTATCAACTTCAAAATAGGAGAAGAACATTTCAGCTCAGAAATCAGAAAAGAAATTATAACAACAAGAACTCTCAACATGGAAGCAGATTTACAATTCAACACGAACAAAGAAACATTTGTCACGATTATTTCTTCAGACAATCCAGGCAAAATACTCAAAGACTCTATATCAAATGGAAAAATCTCAATAGATGTCATCGCAGGAGAAGCAGAACTATTATCTAAGGGTTACCTAAATATCTACAATTCATTAAAATAGTGCTACTACCCAAAAATTATCTGTCACTGAGAGGTTTTTTTGTATCTACTAAAGATGGACGAATTTTTTGAGAAAACCTTATAAGTCACCTGTAACTCTAATATATACATTAGAAAGTATATATTACAACATGGGAGACAGTTTCGATTTATTTTTTAGAAGAAAGCCAGCAATGATGCTGATAGCGCTAAAAAAGGTATCCCGTGCAAAATATGGTTCCCAATTAGCAAAAGAAGTTGACTGTACATATTCCCACGCCGTTAAAATTCTCCAAACTCTAGAAGAACTTGGTCTAGTCTCCTTTGAAAAGAAAGGCAGAATAAAGATAATCAAGCTAACAAAGAAAGGAACTGACGTCGCAGAGCATATAGAAGGTATCCGGAAGATTGTTGGATAATTTTCCAAGTTGATACAAAAGAATTATATACTTCTATAACCTGTAAGATTTATTATGGACCCTCCTTATCTCCAAGACCTAATGAATGGACTAGGAATAACAGAATTGGGCATTTTTCAACCCTCTGCAAGATATCATCATGGTATGGATATGGTGGAGTATCACGCGGAAAATTCTACAACGGTCACAGATTGGGTAGACCCAAGATTATCTCTAATTTCTCATGGACATGAAGATAGGGTGGTTGGAGTCAAATTTGATGGATTTAAATATGAATTCCAAAGATTAAGAAATAAAATTGGCTGGAGAGAAGGACAACTCCTTCCATTAACTGACTACCTTGATGTTATACGCCAAGAAGAAGTATCAGAAGAAATAGCAAGTATTCCAGGGCGTGACCAAAAATATGACCTCGCAAGAAAATGCATCCGCCAAGTTCATCTAACTGCTGAAGATATGCAGGAGATTCTAGGATAAAACTCCTAAGTTTTCTAACCTCCAATCATCAAACCTCGCAATCACTTACTAAATTCCCCTTCCTCAGCGTAAAAATGTGGCAAAGCCCATTTTGAAGCAAGTCCCCTAACCTAAACCCCTTCCTTCTCCTTCAAAACTTTCTTCCCACCAAAAAACATTATCAGCAAAAATCCAATAGCCGAGATTAAAATATTCTTTGCCTTTTCAACAAGACTTATAATAAGCCCAATACTTCCGTCATTCTTCAATACTTTAAAGAGTCCAACTTGACCAGCTTCCATAGACCCCATGGCCATCGGCAAAGGTACAAGATTAGCAGCTCCAACAACAATTACAATTAAAATCCCTTCAAGAAGAGTAGTGTCAACTCCAAGACTCAACAATAAAAATTTAAATTCAGCAATAAAGAAAATAGCAGAGAAAACATAAAAGATATAACTTAAGAAAAACGCCTTCTTTTTATGAATCATAAAATGGCTCATTTTAGAGTCCACATCTTTTAGGACTTTAGACATTTTTTTAATTCGTTTCTCACTTACAAAAAGATTAAACAATGGAAAGAAAAAACCCTTTTCCTTAATAAATCTATGATAAATAAATCCGACTCCAATAACACAAATACTCATCAAAACAAAAAGAAGCCATTTAAAATTCGAAGGCATCCAAGGAGAAATTACAAGAAGAAAAAGTCCAAGAATCCCAAAAGTCACAGCCCCCAAATATTCCATATATTTGTCTAAAAGAACGCTTGCAGTCCCAGTTTTATAATCTACCTTACAATCTTTCTTTAAAATATAAATTCTAAGAGGCTCGCCCCCATACCTAGCAGAAGGTGTTACATAACTCACCGCAAAACCAGCTAGCTGAATTCTAAGAAGTGTCCAAAACCCTATTTTTTTATTATATCCTCCAAGAATAGCTTGCCATCTCCAAACAACAGGGAAAAAAGAAAGAGCACTCAAGGCAAGATAAATCCATAAATATTTCCAAACAAAACCCCTCTCAATTAAATCAATAGAACTTCCGCCAAAAGCATAAATGCTATAAATAAAAAGCAAAAACCCTCCAATAAAAAGTCCAATTTGTACACGATTCAACCTCTTCATTATTATCTAAGAAAAAGTTTGTTTAAATAATTAATCTAAGAGATGAAATGGCCCCAAGAGGATTTTGATCACCAGATCACCTACCGGGTGAACCCAAGGTTTAAATCTTAAATGGCCCCAGGGGGATTTGAACCCCCGACACCTAGATTAAGAGTCTAGTGCTCTAACCAGGCTGAGCTATGGAGCCATATATGATTCCCACCTTCCTACGAGAAGCTACGGAGCCATATAATTTATCAACTAAAAAATCATTTAAAAATCTTACCTAACCGTCTAAGATAATCGAGTGTATGAGTTTAATGGTGGAGAGTATTGTACTTACTTAATAATGACAATAATAGAAAACTTTATATAGCTTAAATTTGATTAATTTACATGACAGTAATTAATATGCTTGGATTGAAGGATGCAGGGATAGCTGTAGGTGATGAGCAATCTTCTAATCGACTTAGAAAATACAATGTTTCTCAAAAGGTTGTTCCCTTAGGGGAGAATTGTGTATATGGTGGAAGTGGATCGACAGATGGACTAAAAAATGTGTATCGTGCCTCTAATAGAATGGTCAATGAACATGGAGAAAGACAGAAGCTTACTGTTGGAGATATTTCTGGAATAGTAAGCCAAAATATTATAGATCTTAAACGAAGTGATGTTGGAAGGAATCTGATGGCAAATCTTGGAATATCTATTGAAGATGCTTTATCTGGGACCCATAATGGAAGACCCCTAGATTCAGAAGTAAAATCAAGAATTGCTTCGATTATCCAAGGATCTGATGAGAGAATGGGGATGGCCGTACTTGTTGGAGGGATAACTCCCAAGGGATTTGAAATATATACTCAAGATAGCGGAGGATATTTAGCCCAAAGTTCAACTCCTTATGTTTCTGTAGGGAGTGGTTCGGATGAATCAAATAAAGTACTCTCTCAGTTTGTTATAGGGCTCCCGAGGGATCAGAGACTACAGATTGATCCTAAACTTGGGATAGCAAAAGTAATAGAAGCAACAAATGCGTCTACTCAAATTAATGTTGGTGTTGGGGGGATTCCTTCTATTGCATATGTTACAAGAAATGGAATACTCCAACCAGGAGAAGATGAAACTAAGTTGGCAACGGAACTAGTTGCAAGTTTACCCACAGGAATACTCTCCAAGGAATTTGTGTACAATTCTACATTTGATCTTATAACAAATGGTGCCTCCTTTAGTCAAACTCATCAGGCGATGAGAGAAGTAGCAGGAGATAAGATAGGTGATCTTGAATTATTTCTAAGGGGTTATAGAATTAGTAAAGATTAATCATCAACCCTTACAACATTCTTACACTTAGTACATTTATAGAACTTAGATTCTGCTTCGTCCCCAGATCTCATTTGCCGAATCCAGAAATACGCTTTTTTATTCTTACATTTCTCACAACCATAATCTGTAATTGGATAAACCTCGCCTTGTTTCTCATCCACAACTGCAACGCTTTCTTTCTCTTCCATTTCTTCTTTAGTTTCAATTTTTACTTTCCCTTTCGCAGTATAACTACATCTAGGGCAACCAAATTTGGTCTTTTTCATCATAAGAAGTGCACCACATTTAGGACAAAATTCCATTTTTTGTAGAAATCCTGGAGATATTTAAATCTTCCCATTATAAGAACTAACACAATCCTCTATTATTGGAAGGCCTACTTCCTTCAAAGAAAATCAATTTCGCCCATCCAATTGCAGGAACTCTAAATAAAGCCTTCCCAATAACCTTCTCTTTTTGAATCCGCTTCTCTGAATTCAACTGATTAGAATTCGTAATATAATTATCTCCTTTTGTAGAATAATAACTCCCAGAATAAATAACCCTATGGATTAAAGGGTAACGAGAACCAGCTTCAAAAATAATAACATCCCCTACTTCAACTTCCTCCGCCCCTACTACAAAAATCACATCCCCTTTATCAAAACCATTTTGGAAATCCCAATTAGAAGTGTCCCCTATGGAAATTCCATAATCTTCATAAAGCGAACTAGCGAAAGTTTTCTCAAATCCGTCTTCGTGATGATACATAGAACAACTTTCCACTATCACCAATGGAAGCTCAGTTCCAGTAAGAAAAGACAACCCTGGAAAGAAAATAAACTTAATCAAAACAAAAGCCAATATTAAACTCACAAAAAAAGAAGGCCAACTATCTTTCTTCAAAAAAGAAGAAAACCCTCTAAAATATTCTAAAACTTGTCCCATCAAATATCGAGAGCAATATCCTTTATAAGGGTTTTTTATCACAAAATAACACAAATCTTTAAATAGTATACACTTTAAGTATACACATGGCAGATATATTTGAGAACACAATTCTTTGTAAGAATTGTAATAAAAAGATGGGACAAGATTCTCTAATAAGGAACGGATTCAGATTAAGAACTTTAGAATGTAAACCATGTCATAACAGAATAGTTCATCCACAAGATTTAAAAGAACACGAAGATTTCCAAAATCTCAAGAAGAAAAATTTCAGAGTGAAATTGAGATATGTCGGAAACTCATACGCCGTATCAATCCCTCGTGAAATAATTGACTTCATGAACGAACAGGAAAATCAAATGAAAGAAATGGTAGACTTATGCTTTGAAGAATTTGGGAGGATTTCACTAAACTTTTAAGATGGTAAAAAAATCCCCACAAGGACAAATAATAAAACTAAGAGTTTTAGAAGCCTTACAAGATGATGCATACAAAGGCATAGTGAGAATAGATTCAGGACTAATGAAACAATTAGATTTAGAAAGAGGGGATATAATCTCTATTAAAGGAGAAAGACAAACTTATTCAATTGTCGACAGAGCATATCCTTCAGACATGGGAGAGAAAATAATTAGGATGGATGGTATTGCAAGAAAGAATTCTAAAACAGGAATCGGAGAGTCAGTAGAAATTAAAAAAGCAGACATAAAAGAAGCAAAAAAAATAACAATAGCTCCAGCACAAAAAGGTATAATGGTTCAAGGAGATCCAGAAAATTTCAAAAGGGGACTCTTAGGAAAACCTGTCACAAAAGGAGATATTGTAGTGATGGGAGGAAGTCAGCGAAGAAGAGATTTAATGTCAGAGAATTTTGGGGATTTCCTAGGAGGTGACATGAGTGAGATTTTCAATCAAATGGGAATGGGTGCAATGCCTGGAGGATTAACCCAGATAAGGTTCGCAATAGTTTCAACTAACCCAAATCAACCCTGTATAATCACAGAGAACACACAAATAACTCTAAGTCCAAAAGCAGTAGATATCTCTGAAGAATCAATTCCCCAAATAACTTATGAAGATATTGGAGGCCTAACAAATGAAGTCAAAAAAGTAAGGGAAATGGTTGAACTCCCTCTTAAGCGACCAGAAATTTTTTCACGTCTAGGGATTGAACCACCAAAAGGAGTCCTACTCTACGGCCCTCCAGGAACGGGTAAAACCCTCCTCGCCAAAGCAGTAGCAAATGAATCCGAAGCACATTTCATTTTGTTAAATGGGCCAGAAATCATGTCTAAATTCTATGGAGAATCCGAAAAAAAGATAAGAGAAATTTTTGAAGAAGCAGAAAAAAATGCTCCCTCTATAATTTTTATAGATGAAATAGATTCCTTAGCACCAAAAAGAGAAGATTCTGGAGGAGAAGTAGAAAGAAGAGTAGTCTCCCAATTATTAACTATGATGGACGGACTCCAAGCAAGAGGAAAAGTAGTAGTAATCGGAGCAACAAACAGACAAAACGCAATTGACCCTGCATTAAGAAGGCCTGGAAGATTTGATAGGGAAGTAGAAATTTCTGTCCCAGATAGGGAAGGCAGATTGTCTATCTTAAAAATCCATACAAGAGGTATGCCCCTAACAAAAAATGTAGACTTGGACGAATTAGCAAGGAAAACTCATGGGTTCGTAGGAGCAGATGTAAATTCTTTAGCAAAAGAAGCAGCAATGAATGTTCTTAGAAGAAATATCCACAAATTTAATTTAGAAGAAGATGAAGAAATCCCACAAGAAATATTAAACGAATTGCGAGTTTCAAAAAAAGATTTTGATGAAGCATTAAAGATTGTCAGGCCTTCAGCAATGAGAGAAGTCCTAGTAGAAACTCCAAACACAAAATGGGATGATATAGGAGGAGTAGAAGGAGTAAAAAGAGATTTAAAAGAAGCAGTTGAATGGCCATTAAAATTCCCAGATTCATTTAGCAGAATGGGGATAACACCTCCAAAAGGAGTCCTACTCTACGGCCCACCAGGAACAGGTAAAACCCTTCTCGCAAAAGCAGTAGCAAATGAATCCGAAGCTAATTTCATTCAAGTAAAAGGTCCAAGCCTATTAAGTATGTGGGTTGGAAAATCCGAAGAAGGAGTTCGAAAGATTTTTGAAAGAGCAAGACAAGTCTCACCTTGTGTAATCTTCTTTGACGAAATAGATTCCCTTGCAGGTAAAAGAGGACAATCAGTTGGTGGAGGCTCAAAGGTAACAGAAAATGTTCTAAATCAAATGCTAGCAGAAATGGATGGTATAGAAGATTTAACAAATGTGATAGTAATAGGGGCAACAAACAGGCCAGATATTCTAGACCCGGCGTTAATGCGTCCAGGAAGATTTGATAGAATAGTCTACGTAGATGTTCCAGATAAGGAAGGAAGACTAAAGATTTTAGAGATTCACACAAAAGGAATGCCTCTTGATAAATCAGTAGACTTAAAGAAACTCTCAGAAGAAACAGAAGGTTACACTGGAGCAGACATCGAAGCCCTAGCCAGAGAATCTGCAATGCTCGCTCTTAGAGAAGATATAGAAACAAAAAAAGTAACAAAGAAACACTTCGACAAAGCAATGGAAAAAGTCAGCCCTTCAGTATCACAAAACGACCAAGAAAGATATAAGCAAGTAGAAGCAAAATATCTTAAGAGTGCGAAGGCGGCGTTGGCACAGAACGGTGCAGTTTATGCTGGGTAGTTGACCATATAAAAATTTATATACATTTGAAGGATTGAAAAATAATGCCAGAAGATATTTTACCAAATCCTGTAGATGATTATGTTGAGAGTCTTGTAAGAAACTTAGGACACAATTCTTTTCTAAATGAAGCGAGAGTTTTTATGGGTTATGTCTTGGGTCCGGGAGAACACGACCGAGACCCTGCAGGAGAAATAAGACAGAGGTTGCAATATCATGTGGATGAAAGAAATCTTAGAAGGCTTCGCGATGAAAAGATAGTTGGAAGGAGTCTTGGGATGGCAGAAACATTTTACATACTAGGAGCTAAGGGATTAGAGGAAGCTTTAGAGAGAGAATAGTTGGGATTATTTTTAGAAACAAAAGCTAACCTCACTTCTTCAATACCTTGGTAGCATCACATGTCATTCTCCACAAACCTCCAACACACTACCAAACTCCCCTGCAGCGAAATGTCTTGGCAACGCCAGACATGAAGCCCCTTTACAAGTCCTTATCTTCAACAGTAGTTATATGCACATCATCTCCATCAAGGACATAAGTATGTTCAATCTGACTAACAGGTGCCTTTGTCTTTTCAATCAATAAAGGGTACTCATAAAAAATTCCTTGCTTGGTCAAAGTCGAAAAAATAAATCTAAGTTTCTTAAACCCTGCACGCTCAAGCCACCTCATGCAAAACGGCCGAGTCTTATAATTCTCTTTAATATATTTCACAACATCTCTAGCATCTTTATCCCTAATAGGTCCATCAGATTTCAATGAAAAAATTCCTCCTCCAGCACCACTATAAATATGCCCACTACCTGTCGTGATAAAAGGCTCAACAGCAAATGCAGTTTCACTTAATTCAGCCTCATTCTCATTTCTATAATTCGAAATACTAATCCCTGCATGAATCACATTCTGCCCAATTTCATGGCCTGACAACTCATGAATCACAGAGTAAGAAGTCCCATTATCTTTATTCCATTTTTCCAAAACCAAACTTACAGCTTCACCAACCTCATTCACTTTCATTCCAGGATGAACTATTTCCATAATTCTCTTTTGAACAGCTTCATTCATCTCAATCATATCCTTATAGAGCCCATCTTCAGTTAAATCAATAGAAATCGCCGTATCAGCAAAATAACCATTAATAGAAACCCCAGTATCAAGCTTCAACAACCCTTCAGCTACTTGTTCATCTCCAGGACTTGGAGTATAATGCGCCGCAATTTCATTCAAAGATAAATTCACTGGAAACCCAAGTTCCCCTCCAAGTTCAATAATCTTATCATCAATCTTTCGAGCAATGTCAATTAATTTCATTCCAGGCTTAATCATTTCTCTGGCATAAGTCTTGATAGCCGCAGCTATTTGTCCAGCCTTCAAGTATGATTCTACGATTGATTTTTCCATGTTTAATAATAAAAAAATAGCTATTTATAAGTTTTCTAAGAGTCTTAAAGCTAACTTTGTAACAACTCTTTAAAGGTAACGGATAGAAAGATTTATAAACTCCAAGCTCCAAAAATCTCTATGAGTAAAGTAAGCGTTCCTTCAAGATTCGAGAAAGGTTTCACAACAGACTTAGTTAAGTCAGATGTTTATAAAGCAGTAGAAAAAGGCGCTGCAGAAAAATTTGGCGTAGATTCAAGAGCTTATAAAACAATCACAAATAGAATGGTTGCAGAAAACGGGACAGGTTCACAATTTTTCTTTAATACCGAGACTGGACTATATTTGCCTGAAGGTG
>CAYMMZ010000022.1:0-13882 GCA_964391715.1 Candidatus Woesearchaeota archaeon
TTTTAAGTTTATGCTTTGTTCCAAGTTAATGTCGTTATGAACATGAAAGTTAGAGTTAATGCGATTGTTTTATTGTTAAAGAAAAAGATAATAGATGTTATTGCTAAGATCCACAAGATGATTGGAAAATATGGTTTTTTTGAGTAAATTTCTTTCTCGTCTTGTGTTATACTTGCTAAAATTAATCCTAAAGGAATTGCGAATAGAAGGGTTAAGTAAATTATCATAGTATTTTTAAGGGGTTTTGGTTTTTATTTGTTTTGGGTTTTGGGTTTTTTAGGGAGGTTTCACCTCCGGCTTCGCTTGGATGTTTCGCCTACAGGGATTAAGGAATTTCTAAGAATCCTTTGGTGGAGAATTGTTCTACTGATGTTAATTGGCTGCTTAAGGGTTTAGTGATTTATTTTGGGAGATTTAATAAATGGCTGTTTTTTTATTGTTTTATGAGATTAATTGATGCGCATATGCACTTAGACCATGAGCGATTTGAGAAGGATATTGACGAAGTAGTTGATAGGGCTCGAGATGCTGGTTTGAAGGTAGTGATTACTTCAGGGGTTAATCCTTCAAGTAATAGGACAGTTTTGGAATTGTCTAAGAAATATGATATTGTGAAGTGTAGTTTTGGGATTTATCCTGTGGATGCTATTTCAAATCAATTAGAAGATGTGGGTGAAGAAGGGTACATGAGACATGTTGAGAAATTCGATGTAGATTCTGAGCTTGAATGGATTGAAGAACATAAGGCTGAATGTATCGCTATAGGGGAGGTCGGACTTGATTTTAAGATTGTTCCTGGGACTGAGAATTTGCAAGAGCCAATTTTTAGGAAGATAATTCGGTTGGCTAAGAAATTGGATAAACCGATTGTGATTCATTCGCGAAAAGCAGAGCTTAGGGCTATTGAGATTATGGAGGAAGAAGGAGCAGATAAGGTTTTGATGCATTGTTTTAGCGGAAAGAAGTCCCTGATTAAAAGGTGTGTAGATAATGGGTGGTTTTTATCTATTCCCGCAGTCATAACTAGGCTTTTACATTTCCAGATGATGGCTGAGATTGTTCCACTTAATAATTTGATGACTGAGACTGATGCGCCTTATTTGGCAAGGGTTGCTGGAGAGAGGAGTGAACCTGCAGATGTTTTTGGGACTATTGGTGAGATTGCGAAGATTAAAGGTCTTGATGAGAAAGAAGTTGCTGAGCAAATATTTAATAATGCGGAGAGGTTGTTTGGGATATGACTAATGAAGTAGTTGTTGCAGTATCTGGATATTATGATCCTTTTCATGTAGGGCATCTGGAAAATTTTGAATTAGCTAAGGCTCTTGGAGATAAATTAATTGTTATATTGAATAATGATAAACAAGCGGTTTTGAAAAAAGGAAAATCTTTTATGAGTCAGGAAGATAGAAAGAAATTGATTGAAGCTTTATCGATTGTGGATGAGGTTTTTTTGAGTATTGATGAAGACCCGACTGTTTGTAAGAGTTTAGCAGAAGTAAAACCGAATATTTTTGCTCAAGGAGGAGATAGGCATTTTGGAGAAGTTCCTGAAGCTACTATTTGTAATGAACTTGGGATTGAAAGGGTTGATGGGTTGGGTGAGAAGATTCGGGCTAGTTCAGAGATTGTGAAGAGGATAAAGGAAGCCGAAGAGGGATAATTAAAATTTTTTTAGAGGGCTTCAAACTCTGCTTCGCTTGAGTTTTCCGCACATGGGAGAGTTTGTGAATGTGTTTTGTTCTTTGACTAGATTGTTCTGCCTGAAGGTTGGGATGGTAAGATTATCTTTAATTTTATTTATCGACCCAACTAACTTTCTTTTTCATTAGACTCTTTAATTGAGGCCATTTTTCTTCTAAGGTTGGTTCCATTGATTGATATATGACGCCTAAAGGGACCTTTCCATCTTTTGTGTTGTAATCATATTCATCGCAAAGTTTTTCCGCTAGTTTTTTGTCGGTGTTGTCTTGTATTTTATACATTCTTTTATCTTTATTGTTGGCTTCTAAGTTGAAGATTATGCAGTCTTGGATTACTTCTACGAATGAGAATCCTTTATGGTTTATTGCTTTGGTGAATGTTTCTACCATATGGGGCATATCCCTCGCGTTGGTTCTTGCGATGAAAGTTGCGTTTGAGGCAAGAGCTAGTTTTAATGGATTGAATGGCTTGTCAAATACTCCTAAAGGTTCTGATTTTGAAATGAATCCTTGTTGGGTCGTTGGTGTTGGTTGTCCGGTTGTTAAAGAGAATGATTGATTGTCGTGAAGGATTAAGGTTGTGTCTGCGTTGTATTTGAAAGCATGGATTAAATGTTCTATTCCTTCAGAGTATGCGGCTCCATCTCCTGCGAAGGTTATGACCTTTAGGTTTGGGTTTCCAAGTTTAATTCCGATTCCTGTTGGGATTGCTCTTCCGTGGAGAGAATAGAATCCTGAGAGCGTTAGATAATCAAAGATTTTGGCGTGACATCCAATATCTGTTGTGATTGCGAAATCATCTTTTTTGAATTTTTTTGAATCTATGAAGTTTGCAATTGTTTGTTTGAATGAATCTAAAATCATAAAGTTTGGACATCCTGGACACCATGTGTTTTCAGATTTCCCTCTAAGGAGTGCTTTTGTTTTTGAGGGTTTTGTTTTTGGAAGTGATGGTTTTTTTGTTGGAGTTTCTATTGGCGAAGCATTTGGCTTCGCAGATTTAGTAACTTTGTTTTCTTCTTCGGGGACTGATTCTTTTGTTATTTTATTTTCCATTTGAAGATTTTTCATTTATTTTAATTAGTCCTATTATTGAAGAGATTATGAATACTCCTTGGAGAATAATAAATATTGTATCTCCAATGTAAATGCTATATATTTCTAAGAAGATTCCTCCGATAATGAGTAATGGGTAAGTATATCTCCTCCTGATTTTTATTTTTTTAGAGGAGATTAATGAAGTTCCAAGGATTATTGTGATTAAACCAAGTGTTGCAATTATAGTGTAAGGGTTTATTGCCATCATAAAAATTCCTCTAAATATCTTTTTAGTTCGTCTGAATGGAAGGGTCTTCCATTGTATTTGAGAATCCTGTTTTCAATTTTGATTCCTGTCTTTTCCCTGATTAATCTTCCTAGTTGCCCTGTCGAATTACACTCTACAAGGATTACTTTGGTTGCTTTTTCTATTTCTGATTTTATTTCGTTGGAAAGTGGTTTCATATAGATGACTTGGAGGAATTTTGCATCAAGGTCTTTGATTGCGTCTAAGATAGCTCCTGTTGGAGAGCCCCAACCGATGATTAAATTTTTAGAATTGGGATGTCCGTGAATTTTTATCATTTCTAAATTTGTTCTTACAAAATCTTTTATTTTTTCATATTTCTCTAATCTTAAGTTTTGGTTTTCTTCAGTTAAGTTATAGGACTCTGTCGTGTTTCCTAACTTATCACATTCATAAGAAGATGCTCTGACAGTTCCATTTCCGGGGAGTTTTCTAGTTATTTTGAATTGTGGAGTTTTCTTTTGTTTTTCAGTTGAAGAGAATTCAGATTCTGCTATATGTTTATCGGATAGAAGAATTGAGAGTGTTTTGAATTTTTCTGCCAAGTAAAGAGCTTCAGAAGTTTTTTCTATTGTCTCTATTGCGTTTCCAGGAGCCATTACAATCCTTGGGAATTCTCCATGTCCTGCTCGAAGGGCTATGTCTAAGTCTGCTTGTGAAGTGTAAGTTGGAACTCCTGTTCCAGGCCCTGGACGGGCTGCAAGATAAACTGTGAGTGGAACCTCAGAAGTTCCTTGTAGAGATAGTGCCTCGCTCATCAAGTCAAAACCTCCTCCAGAAGTTCCGACCATTGTCTTTGCTCCTGCGTAAGATGCACCTAGTGCCATGTTTGCTACGGCTATTTCTCCTTCAGCTTGGAAAACCATAAGCTTGTTTTTTACTTGATTTTTTGCAATTTCATGCATTGCGTTTGTTGAGGGAGTCATAGGGTATGCGAGATATATATCTAACCCGGAATTTCTAGCTCCTATTGCGACTGCTTGGCTTCCCGAAAGAATAGTTATTTGATTGTTTAGTTTTTCTAAAGGAGATTTTTCTTTTTTTGAATCATAGCCTTTTTTTGCAGAGACGAGGGCCTCTTTTGATTCCTTGAATTGAGATTTTATCTCTTTTGTTAATTCCATTAATGGAATCCCTAATATTTTTATCAAGGCTCCTGCGAGTGCAATGTTTAGATTTCTTCCCTCGTTTAGAAATTCCTTTCTTGTAATTATAATTCCTCCTTTTTTCAAAGATGCTTCATGTGTCTTGATGGTCCTTTCATCGAGGGCTACAATGATATCCATTTTTGTTTCATGGCTGGAGATTTGTTTTTCCGAGACTGAGAGGACATTGAAATTGTGACCTCCTCTAATAAGGGACTGATAATCTCTGTAATTGAATGTGAAGTAGCCATAGTTTGCAAGGACATTTGATACGATTTCTGAGACTTTGTTTATCCCTTGCCCCGCTCTTCCTCCGATTAGAATGTTTAATCTCATTGTTTATTTATTCCTGTCTTGATTATCTCTTTAATTTTATCAACAGAAGAAGGATTGAGTAAAGTTGAGAGTCCTTTAGGTTCTTCATTGACCAATAGCGCCTTGAGGATTCTTCTCATGATTTTTCCAGAGCGAGTTTTTGGGAGGTCTTTTGTGAAGTAGAAGTTATGTGGCCTTGCTGTTGGACCTATTTTTTTGTCGATATATTTCTTTAGTTCTTTTTCTAATGTTGGACTTGGGTTTCCAGACTTTAAAACTACAAAAGCTATTGGAACACTCCCCTTTATTTTATCAGGTTTTGAGACGACTGCACAATCTCCTACTTGTTTATGGGAATGGAGTGCATTTTCTAATTCTGCAGTTGAGAGTCTGTGTCCCGCTACTTTCATTACATCATCAGTTCTTCCAGTGATTCTAATTAGCCCATTTTCATAGTATGCTCCATCACTTGTGTCGTATGATTTTGGAAATCTTTTCCAATAAGTATCTACATATTTTTTATGATTTTTCCATACTCCGTGGAGCATAGCCGGGGCAAAAGGGGATCGCTGGACCAAGTTTCCAATTTTTCCATTTTTTACTTTCTTTCCTTTATCGTCTAGAATTTCGAATTTTATTCCAGGGAATGCAACTCCTGCAACGGTTGGAACAAAAGGGCCTATTCCTGGTAGAGTGTTTAGAACATTTGCACCTGTTTCTGTTTGCCACCATGTATCTATTAATGGAGAATTTGACTTTCCTATAGTTTTGAAATACCAATTCCATGATTCTTTGTCAATAGGTTCCCCTACAGTCCCTATAACTTTTAAAGAAGAAAGGTTATATTTTTTTATATATTTTTGATTTGCTTTTTGAAACATCCTTATGGCGGTAGGGGCTGTGTAGAGGACATTTACTTTATGGTTTTGAATTATTTTCCACCATCTTCCAAGATTAGGATAGTCTGGACCACCCTCATAAGTAATTGTTGTTGCTCCATTAAGAAGAGGTCCGTAGAAAGAATATGTGTGTCCAGTTATCCACCCTACATCGGCTGTGCACCACATTATATCCTCTTTGTTTAGATTGTAGTTCCACTTGGTTGTCCAATAGCTCTGTGTTGCATAGCCTCCAGTGTCGTGGACGACCCCTTTTGGCTTCCCTGTTGTTCCAGAGGTATAAAGAATAAATAAAGGATCTTCAGAATTCATGCTAACTGGAGGGCAGAAAGTTTCTGCCTTTTTAATTGCTTGATTGAAATCTATTAAATTTTTTCCAGAGATTTTTTTTGATATTCTGGGGACTACAAGAATTTTTTTTATGGTTGTTCCTTTTGCTGCTTTTTTTGCTTTTGTAAGAAGAGGTTCTGGTTTTCCCCTTCTGTAATATCCGTCAGATGTTATAAGGATTTTTGCCTTCCCATCTTGAATCCTAGACTTAAGTGCATCTGCAGAAAAAGCTGAGAAGACTACTGAATGAATTGCTCCGATTCTTGCACAAGCAAGCATTGAAATTACAGTTTCAGGAATCATTGGAAGATATATTGAAACTACATCGCCTTTTTTTATTCCGAGTTCCTTAAGGACATTTGCTGTCCTGTTTACCTTATCATAGAGTTCTTGATAAGTGATTATTTTTGGCTTTTCATTTGTTGGTTCTGGGACGAAGATGATTGCTGGGTGGGTTGGGTTTCCTAGATGTCTGTCTACACAGTTTACTGAAAAATTAAGTTTCCCGCCTTTAAACCATTGAAAGTAGGGGAGTTTTTCTACGTAGGTGTTTTTTGGCTCCCAAAGTTTATCCCAAGTTATTCCTTCTTTGGCTAAATTTCCCCAGAATTTTATTGGGTTTTTTTCTGCTTTGGCATATATTTTAGAGTCTGACAGGTTTGCTGTTTTCTTGAATTCTTTTGAGGGGAAATATTGATTTCCTTTTTTTGTGATGTTTTTTTGTTTTTTCATGTTATTGGTTTTGTCGAGCTTCGTTCGTTAATATTTTAGTCTACTGGCGTCTCCCTCGCTGTTTGTGAATGTCTCTGAAGGTTTTGAGGGGTTCGGCTTAGGGATGTGTTGACTTGTTCTGCTTATTGGAGGGGTTAATCGATGAACTTGGATTTTCCAAGCGTTCCTTTCTCCCAGAGCATTTTTGTATAACCTTTGTTATTTATTTGACTTGGCTTTATTTCTAGTTCTGCTAAGGTATTGTGGATTGCTTTGATTGCTTTTTTCATTTCCTTCTTTTTGCAGAGATATTCTATTTCCATAAAATATCCTAGATTTTTGACATGATTAATTTCAATTGAGATTCTTTTGTCTTTTTTGTGTTTGTAGGTTTCATTTCTTTTTACTTTTCTTACCCATTCTCTGAAACCAAAATCTTCGAAGAGTTCTACAAGAGCGTCTCTGTTATTTTTATCTTTTAGTTTGAATTCAAATTCTTGTTTGACGACTATTTCCTTTGTCCAGTATTGTCTAAGCCATCTTTTGAAGGTTACTTCTGTAGAATCTTTCATTGCTCTAAATCTGAAAGCTTTTTTTGGATAGCTCATCTTCTTTGAGTTTTGAATTGCAAAATAATCGTCGGCTTTTTGACCTTTCTTTTTGAAAGTTGCTATTGCTTTAATTTTTTTCCGAAGTGGAGCTACCTCTGAATTCTTTAATTGAACTTTTGTTTCGACTTCTAACCAGACCATATTATCACCTCTTGATTTGATTAAGAAGTTGTTGTTTATAAAAGTTGTTGGTTGGATTTTGTAATGAAGTATTATTCTAGAATTAATTACATAAAACCATCTTCGGTGACGCCTGATGCTTCCTCTTCTGATTCTGTCGCTGAAGATTCCTTTTCTGGAGATTCTGTTGGAAGGGATTCTTGCTTTGGAGTGTCGGTTTTCAAATCTTCTGGTTTGATTAAGGAGATCATTCTTTGAAATTCTTCAAACTTCTCTGCCGGAATTCTGAGTCCCTTTTTTGTAGGTCCGGTATATGCTTCACTTGTGGTAAATTCTCTGATATCTACCCCGACCCTTCCATTATACTCTTTTATTCCTACAATAATATCTGTGATAGTTCCTTGGTATTCCCCTTTTGAAATTTTTCCTATGTCTTTATCTGTTGCCATTTTCTGAATATACCTACCTTGAATAGTTTATAAGTATTATTGTTGTGAGAGATTAAAAAGAGAGATTAGATAACCGAAGCTTTCTAATCTCTCACATTTAACCGAAGCTAAATGACTTAACCGAAGCTAAGTAAATAGTGTTAGATAATAGAGGTTATAAAACCTTCTTAGTATTTTTAAGGGGTAAAAGAATTTGGATTATTTTAGTTCAAGGGTTACAGGGCAATGGTCGCTTCCCATAACTTCTGATAAGATTTTAGCGTCTTTTAGTTTTAATTTTAATTTTTGAGAAGTTAGAAAATAATCAATTCTCCAGCCGACATTGTTTTTTCTGGCATTGAACATATAACTCCACCAAGAGTATTGAATTTTTTCTGGATGGAAGTGACGGAAAGTGTCTATTAATCCGTGGTCTAGGTAATTGTCCATACCTTTTCTTTCTTGGTCTGTGAATCCTGCTGTTCCGGGTTTTGTTTTGGTCGTCTTGTTTGAATCAGGCCTTGCAATATCAATTTCTTTATGGGCAACATTCAAATCTCCGCAAATGATTACGGGCTTTTTCTTTTCAAATTCTTTTATGAACTTTAAGAAATTTCTATCCCAGATTTGTCTGTCTTCCAATCTTTCTAATTGTCTTTTTGAGTTTGGAGTGTAGACGTTGATTAAGTAGTAATCTTCAAATTCTAAAGTTATGACTCTTCCTTCGGTGTCATTCATTGGTCCGTCTCCGTAGATTATTTTGATTGGTTTTATTTTTGAAAAAACTGCGGTTCCGGAGTAGCCTTTTTTTTCTGCCGAATTCCAGAAGTGATGGTCATAGTCTTTTAAGATTTCATCTACTTGGTCGGGGTGGGCTTTTGTTTCTTGAATGCAGAGGATGTCTGGGTTTTCTTTTTTTACGAAGTTTAGGAAATCTTTTTTTAGGGCTGCACGGATACCGTTTACATTCCAAGAGATTAGTTTAGTAGCCATTTTTAGATGAAGGTTGGACGATTTTTATAGGTTTGGTTAGGGTGTTGACTTGGGCTCAACATTTTGCTTCTCTTAAGTGTTTCTTGCAGGGAAGGGGAATTTGGGAATGCGATTGATTCTTTGATTGATTGGTTTTTTGGATGGGGTTTTGTTGAAGGTAAGGTTTTTAAGATAAGGATTTGTGGATTGATTAGGCTCACATCGCATAAAGTAACATTAAAAATGTTTCATGGATGTAATGTAAGTAAGGCTCACATCGCATAATGGTATTGCACCGGATTGCTAATCCGGACCCTTCGGGGTACCCAGGTTCGATTCCTGGTGTGAGCGTTAGAATCTAAGCTGGGTTGCCCAGGCGAATAATTCGTTTTGAGCAAAACAATTAAAGATTTATTTGCGAGATGCAAATTGTGAGTAGATTCCTGGTGTGAGGGTTTTTGAGAACTTATGCTTCGTTAAAAGAACGCTCACGTATAATAATACGCATCGCAACCTTTTGCCTCGCCTAAGCTTCACAAAAATTTAAGTTGGCAACTTGAATCTAATTATCTTGGAAAAAACTGAACTATCTAAAACTATCTAAATTTTATTCTTTAATTTTTCGTGATAGATTATAAAACCTTCCTGAGTTGGTTCAAAAATATGCCTCTCAGATTCAATAGTTCCTATGAAAGGAATTTTGTCAAGAACTTCCCTATCAGTTATGACTCCCAAAGGTTCAACACCAGAACCAGACCTACAGGGATTATTAACAAATATTTTTCTAACCGTAGGATGGTCTGTTAGACCAGACTTAAGATCATAGGGAATTACTTGTAAGGTAAAATCTAAAAATTCTAAACCTCGTGTCAACCCATAACAATTCATATAACCCTCCCTACTATCCTCTTCTAGATCAATGGCTCTTGCAGCAGGCCATGGAAGGCTACTATCCATACCCTTTCTTTTCCAACCTGGATTCTTTCTTTGCATTATATTGTTAATCTCTGAGTCATATTCCCTTAGAGCTTCATCGAGCGTAGCCATCCCTTCAGCACTAGGGTCAAAATTTCCCCAATCATAAATTCTAGTGAAATTAGCCTCACTAAATGCTTCATTTCTTGCTTTATTGGCTTCTTCAATTGTTTCAACACCGTTTTGTACGCTATAGGCCATTAAGGGTTGAGGGGTTATAGGCATCCCAGACACAAGCATCCTATGATCCAAATAACATTCAAAGGTGGTTACCTCTTCCAATCTTTTCATTCTATACTCTAGATTCTGAATGAGTTCCTCACGGTCTTTTCCGACAAATCCGACTAATGTAAATCCTTTATATTGTTCTCTAGGTTGGTCTGTCAGATCTCCCAGATTTCTATTTTCCATGACTATAGTCAAAGAAATGGCTATTTAAAGTTTTCTATTTGTAGCTATTACATAGTAGTATAAGTCTTGATAGAAGGGGAGAATTATCAGGTGGTTAAGTAATAGTGAATGTTGTATATTTTGTTCGGCGAGAAGTAAGAACTAATCCCAAAATTATTCTCTCCCCAAACCCCCACAAAACATTTAAAAAGTTATAACATGTTATAACAACATGGAACTAATAAAAACAGCCGTTAGAGTCGGAAATTCCGCAGGAGTACTTTTGCCGAAGGAATACCTCAATTCAGAAGTTAAAATAACTTTAACTCCGAGAAATATTGAGAAAGAGGTAATCAATATTTTATTAAATGAAAATTTGCTAAAAGATATTTTGGGAATTTATGTAACTGGAAGTTATGCAAGAAAAGAAGAAACTATTGAAAGTGATATAGATGTTTTAGTAATTACTAACAACACAGATAAAAGAATAAAAAAAGAAAAGTATGATTTACTTTTAATCTCTAAGAATAATTTAGAAAAAACTCTTAAGAGAAATGTGATGCCTCTTCTTCCAATGATAAAAGAAGCAAAACCAATAATAAATGGAAGTCTTCTTGAAGAATACAAAAATATAAAATTAACAAGGAAGAATTTGAAATGGCATGTAGAGATTACAAAATCTATAATAAAGGTAATAAGAGCTGCGATTGATTTAGACAAAGAACTGGAAAAAACCAAAACAGGAGACGCTCCAGCTTATTCACTAATCCTCCATCTAAGGGGAATATATCTCATCAATTGTCTAAGAAAAAACAAATCATGGAGTAGCCAAGAATTAATTAATCTAATAAGAAAAATCTCCAACTCAACTACCTCCTATGAAAGATATCTATATGTAAAAAACAATAACGGAAAAATAAAAGATTTGTTACCAATTCCAGAAGCCGAGAAATTGTTAAACTACATAATAAATGAAAATTCAAAACAAGAAAAATGGCTAAAAGAAAAAAAAGATTGAAAAAACAAATTGAAGGTCTGAAAAAGCAAATAGAGTCTCACGAAAAAAAGATAAAAGAAGGGGAGAGCAAGAAAGACACTACAGAAGAATATTGGAAAAAAGAGATAAGGGATTTTAAAGAACAAATAAGTGAAAGAAAAAAACTCTTGGGGAGAAAAAATAAATAGGCACTCAAAATACAAACCAACAATCTTAAAAACCTTCCCTTCTCTCAATTTATGTAGGTCAGGTTGGCGTGTTAGCCCCGCGCTGTTTCGCAAATGGGCTTTATGGCGAGCTGTAAGGCAAGACGTGAGATGAAGCTGTTAATGTCGTTGGTTTGACGTTGAGGTTTTGTCCTTTTTGATCTTGCTTTAATGAACTGGGTCAGATCGGGAACGAAGCAGCCCTAAGTTATAGTTTAGGTGCTTGAAGGGTCGCAGAACTGAGGATAATCAACTTCCTCTTGACTGTCGGATTTGAGCTACTTGCTGGACCTACGTTTTTCCTTAAATTTATAAACATCTGTTCTTTTTGATTTGGATGAGGCGATTAAATAAACGGGGGCAGTTCTTTCTTCTTTCATCGGTGATTATTTCAGCGATAGTTTTGAGCTTTGGAGCAATTGATAATGGGGCGGAAGTCAATCCGGAGCCTAGAGATTTTGAGGATTTTAGTTATGATATGAAAAGGGAAGCTGGGTCAGTTATTGAATATGAAATTTATAGTAATTTTCAAAGCCAGAAAGATATAGATGATTTCGTGAGGGATGTTGCAGATGATATTAGGGATTCTGACCCTTTCGCTAATTTTATGTTCATTTATGGAGATACGACAGACCTTTATTTGAAAAATTATGGTTCAGAATTAGTCTATGCATGTACTAGTGGGGATGCTAATTGTAATAATGGTATTCCTGGAGGCGGAAACAAATTTAACGGAACTCTTTATTATGGGTCTACTTCACAAGATGTTAGTTGGAGTTATAGTGCTTCTTCTAATCTTTGGGAAGCTGAGTTTAATTCACTCGTTGCAGGTTCTACCCTCGATGTAATTATTGGAGGAGATAAATTTGCGTTTCCAATAGAAGATTCAAAGCAAGTTATTTTTGTAATTCAAAAGGAGGTTGAAAATGAGAACTTTGTCTCCATTAGGTAAAAAAAAGAAAGGGCTTAGTAATATGGTCGCTTATGTTTTGCTTATTTCTATTACAATTGCATTATCGGCCTTAGTTTATAATTGGCTTAGATTTTATGTTGGGGAATCAGATATAATTGAGTGCCCCGACGGAGTAAATTTAATAATACAAAATTATAGTTGCTCCTCTGGTTCAGATGGCTCTCTTAATGTTACTTTGAAAAATAAGGGGTTGTTCAATTCGGATGGATTTATTATCAGAGTGAATGATAGGGCAGGTGCAGATTCAGGATTTTATACCCTGGAAGACTCTTGGATAAATATTTCTGTTGGAAGTTTTTATTATAATAATTATTATTTTAATGATAATAAGTATTCTAGCTTTGATTTGGAAACTATCACACTTATAGAAGTCCAACCGAGGATGGGAACTAAAAAGAACCCGATTAGCTGTCCTGCTTTTACCGCACAAGAAATAGTTTGTTAGTTTTTTGTTCTGTTTAGAAATAGTTTATTTTAGATTTTCGTGATGCCCACTAAGTTTCGACTATTGTCGAAAACCCACCCCATTTTTATTTTTTATTTCCAAAAGTTTGTAAAAATCTTTCCATTTCTAGACAGAACTTTAGTTTTCAATATATTTATAAATTAGAAGTGCCAATCATCTTAATGGAAGAGGGTGTTTTTAGGGGTAAGAAAGGTCTTGCACCAGTTATTGCCAGTGTTCTTTTGATTCTTTTTGTGTTTGTTCTAGCCACACTTATTTTTTTATGGGCGAGAGGATTTATTAGTGAGCAAATAGAAAAGTTTGGGCAACCAGTAGATGTTCTTTGTTCGCAAGTTCAGTTTGACGTAGAAATTATAGAAGGGGAGCTTGGACAAGAAGCTTTAGAAGTTGTAAATAGAGGGGACATTGATATTTATAGATTGGAAGTTAAACTCTTTCATAGGGGGACTTCTATTTTTAGAAAGTTTGAATATAATATTGATTCTGGGCAATCGGCGAGAGGGGACATAATTCTTGATATGGAGAATGGTCTGAAGCCTTCAAAGATAACTGTTTATCCAGCTTTGATTGGGAATCTAAAAGGGAAAGATTCAAATAAGGTATTTACTTGTTTGGAACAAGGAAAGGAGCTTAGGGTCCAATAAATATGGTGAAATTCAAGAAAAAATTCAATGTGAATTTAGGTGAAAGGAGGATGAAATGATGAATAATAAAAAAGGTATTTCGGCAATAGTCGCAACAGTATTAATAATTTTAATCACCGTTGCTGCCGTTACAATTATCTGGGCTGCAATTATCCCAATGGTTAGTAATCAATTGGATAAAGGTAGTGCTTGTTTAGATGCTGTTTCCGATTTAACAATTGGAGGTTCAGGGTATTCTTGTGTGGAGACTACTGGAATTGTAAATGTTCAGGTTAAGCTTGGAGGTAAAGGGACAATCCTTGATGATATAAGGATTATTGTAGATGATGATACAGGAAATACTATCTTGAGTACACTTCTTAATGCTGCAAGTCCTAATGGTTTAGGATTAACATTGCCTGGTCCAAATTCTGCGAGGTTAGTTACTACTGGGGCCTTAACAAATCCTCAATCGGTTTCTATTGCTCCGATTATAACAATTGGAAATGCACAAGAAACATGTGACACTGCTGCAACTTTTACTCTTCCAGCGTGTGGATAAAGTTAAGATATAACTAATTTTTTTATTTTTATTTTTGGCTCCTTTTTTTGGAGCCGTTCTGGTTTTTTTGTTTTTTGGATGGTGTGGGCTCAACACTTGACTTCGTTTAAG
>CAYMMZ010000023.1:0-11355 GCA_964391715.1 Candidatus Woesearchaeota archaeon
TGCTCCGCTCCGATTTGGCCGGGGCATTGAACTGACGAACTCATGCTCCCACCGGGATTTGAACTCTAAAAATTTGGATTAGTCATGTTCTGACTAAAAACATAGGTCTTGGAAATGAGATTAAACAAATACAGATTTAGGGGGACCAAATCAGTTCAAAGTTTAAATAACAATCTTTATAAATTTCTATTGAACTTTTTATTTTGAAACATAAGAAGTAACTGTTATTACTAAAGAAGGATGAATATGGGAAGATTTAAAAGCACTTTTTTACCTAGTTTAATATGAAAAGTAAAAGACTTGAAGATGTTGTAGCATTAAAACAAGAGTATGGTATTAACAGTCAGGACGCTTTTAAATATGTTAAGGGAATGGAATTTTATGAAGACTTACGTGATCAAGTAAACAATCAAATTAGAGGCCAACCATTTAAAATTAAACCACTAACTCTTAGAGAAACAGCAAACTTTTGTGAAATGCTTTATGCTCGAATTGACTCGGTGCTCCATGATGAACAAGTAAGAAGAGGCGTGGTAGAAGAAAAAACAATAGCTAGAGTTAATCCATTACACGGATCTGAAGAACCTAATAGGGTAAATTGGTACCTAGATTATTCGCCTTTATTAATGAACTATGCCCAGAGCTCATTTAGAAAAAAAGGAGCGGAGTTAAAAGCAACTGATGAGGCTTCTATGTGGGTAGTAACTAATCCACACCATTATTTTACAGATATTAACGGTGTAGGGATGAATTATAGGGGATTAGTAAACAATTTACCTAATGGGGAGTTTTTTGATAAGAATGATTTTTTATTTCCTGGGGAAAAACTAAGTTCTAATGTTCCTATGGGTCTGTTAGAAGTGTTCAAGGGTCTATCTGATGGATTTAATACTAAAAGAATGATTGATGAAGAATCAGATTTCCTACATGGACGAAAAACGGAGAAAACATTATATGAAAGAGCAAAAAGAGAGGAAACTCTTAACAGACTAGAAACTGAGAGAAGAATCGCAATGCAAGAGATAGCTATTTCAAGTAATGAATTAGATTTCTTTGATGAAGGTCCAGAAAGTCTTTTTGCTGGCAAAGTGATTCGAGGGACAGAAAGAGATTTATTAGGGGAACTTAGTAAAGAGGATATTAATGAAGAATGGAGAGAGAAATTAAAGTATTCTCTTAAGTCTATAAGAAAAAATAAGAGTTGGATAAAAAAGATGTTAGGAAATTAACTTTTATCCTGAATAAGCAACACTCTTTTTCTTATTCTTAGAACATTTATAACAAATCCTTGAAGACTTAGATTTTGTACGAAAACTTTTTCCACAACGGTTGCAGATTCGCGCATAGTCTTGGAGTTTGTCTGCCATAATAAATTAGATATATTGATAGTTATATAATTTGCTTTTTGGAATTTTAAGCGTAAAAATAAATAAACGCCCCTCGAAATGGACAAAGTGTCCGAACGCCCCAACCGGGGATTGAACCCGGGTCTATGCCGCGACAGGGCATTGTACTAACCATTATACTATTGAGGCTTATGATTATTTTGAGAAATTAGTTTTTAAAGATTTTGATTGGAGAAGTTAACTTGCTCTTTTATATTTCCAAGGGTCATTTGGAGACTGATAATATTTTCCTACCATCCCATGATATTCTTGTTGAAGTCTTATGACTCTATTAATTGGTTCCATTTCCTCTAATGATTGATTAAAAGGTTCATCTTTTCTTTTTAATAATTCATTTCCATCTTCCCCTAGGAATCTATATTCCCAATCTAAATCCATTTCAAGTTCTCCGATTCTTGAAGCTTGTTCATCTGTAAAAATTTTCTTTCTTGGAGAACTCTTCAACTTTTTTCTGTCACTCATTTCTTTTTTTGGTAGGAGAAAGAGTATTTAAAATTTTAGGGGATTTTATCTCTAGAAAAACATATCTTCCTTAGAATACCTAATCTTCGGCCTCGCCTCATCAGCTGCAACACCGATGGTAACCAAAGCAATAGGAGTCAAATTATCGGACAGCTCTAAAATCTCACTATACTTTTCAGGAATAAACCCCTCCATAGGACAAGAGTCTACACCAAGAGACGTAGCCCCATTAATCGCGTTTCCAAGAGCAATATAAGTTTGCTTCGTTGCCCAGGCAGTTCGAGCCCCTTCATCTAATCCTTCCACAAAACCTTTCATCATCCCAATATAACCTTCAATTTTCTCTTCAGGAGTTCCAGCCACCTTCATCATTTCTCCATACTTCCCAATTAAATCCAATAGATTAGAATTAGCACAAAAGACTAAAAGATGAGAACAAGTAGTTATCTGTTCTTGATTATATGAGTGAGGCAAAAGCTTTTCTTTCATAGAATCCTCAGCAATAACTTTTATTTTCCAAGGTTGCAACCCAAACGAAGAAGCGGACATTCTAATCATCTCCAAGAGTTCATCAATTTTTTCTTTTGGAATCTTTTCACCCGTAAATTTCTTTACAGCATATCTTTTTTTAACAATGTCTTTGAATTCCATGCAACGAAAAATAGAGAGGGGTATTTAAGGTTTTTGGGGATTTGTCAAGGAAGTTATCTGGGATATTTAGTCGGTTCCGCCTTCAGGGGATTCATCAACGGCCTCTTCTAAATTGCCTCGAGGGATTAGTGCTGTTCCTCTGTGTGTACCCCAAAAACTATTGGTAAACTGATATTTTACAACAATTTCTGCATTCTCAGGAACAGCTTCAACAAATCCTTTAAAATCTCCTTGATAGTGAACTCCCCTCATCATATAGTCACTTAAATTTTTCCCCTCACTTTCTACATAATCTCTTGCTTTTTCAGTGATGATCCTATCCTGATTAATCGTCATTTTACTTCTTCCTCTTCTTCACAACTTTCTTTTTTGTACTAGATTTCTTTTTGGTAGTGGTTTTCTTTTTTGCGGTCTTTTTTCCACCAAGTTCCATTCTTAATTTTTCTACTTCTTCTAAAAGTACTGCATGATTGATACTTAGATGTTGCATTTTATCGTGTAGGTCTGAAAAAGCGTCGTTTAGCATAAGCATGTCTTTTTTGACATAGCCAAAACTCGCAGAAATGTCTTTTTCTATTTGTCCTACTGATTTTTCCATAATTCTCTATGGGTTTTATATTTATAAAACTTCTGTTTTTCGTAACTTTATAATTAATACACTTATGTTACTTAGAATATAAAAGTTTATAACTTCAAAATTTTAGAAGAATTCTATATTATGGCAAGAATAAATTATAATGCAAAAATTCCAAGTGATATTAGTAAGGACCAAAGGGAGAGTAGAATTTCTAGGGATTTAAGAGAGGCGGAAAGAACATTTATTTCTTTAGTTCCTCGAGATAATAGGAGAAATATTCAAGTAATTTCTGGCGAGGGTGACAATTTCCCTTTAGTGTCTATTGGTCAATTAGATTATTTTTATCAAAGAGATGGAAGAATCTCTCTTACCTATGAAGGGCCAGTAATTAATGGTGACCAAAGAGAATCTAATTTGGGAGAGGTAGAAATTTATCAAACTCTTAAGAGGGCTAAAGAGGGAGATTCTTACAGAGTATTGTTGAGAGATGGTAGGGAAGTTGAAGGGGTTCCAATTTTTAATCAATCTAAAGGGTTATTTCGAATGCTTGATATGGATGGAGAAATTGCCCCGGAGATTTCTATTGAGGATATTAAAGATGTCAGGAAATGTGATTAGGAAGTTTTAAATAAGTGTTTTCTTTTTTTATAATATGGTTAAGAGGAGCAAGGCTGTCCGACATTCTAAGGCAAAGCATGTGATTTTGATGATTTTAATAGCCTTGGTTTTTGTGTTTTTTGTAGCTTATGCTATTGAATCTGTTTATCCAAGTCCTGAATATAGTGATTTTTGTTCTGTGGATAGGACCTTTGTGGATAATCAAGCAGATTGTGAAATTGATGGAGGGAAATGGACTGATGATTATAGAGGGAAGCCTGTTCCTGTTGAAAATGGAGAGACTGGATGGTGCGATATAGATTATACTTGTAGGGCGGAATATGAAGAAGTTAAGGATGTTTATGAGAGGAATGTTTTCCTTGCAAATTTAGTATTTGGAATTATTGCAGTTGTTCTTTCTTTGTTTTTAGCAGTTGAAGCGGTCTCTACAGGATTTATGGCTGGCGGAACAATTATGATTGTTTATGGAACCTTGAGGTATTGGGGTAATTTGTCTCCTGTGCTTCGGACATTATTTTTAGGGGTTGCTTTGTGGGTTTTGATTTATTTAGGTTATAAGAAATTGAAGTGATTTCAAATTGGTTAGTTTTATATAGGAGATTTTCTTAAATAATTTATGAAAGAAGAAAAAATTGCATTTTCTATTTTTATTTTTGGGGCGCTTTTAGCAATTTCTATTGGGATATATGATTCTTCAAATGTTCAATTTTCTCCTTCGCAGTCTGGTGAATATCATATCCTTTCGATTATTGATGGAGATGGAGGAGTTATCCAAAGAACTCAAGATAATATCTTAAATAATCCGACTTCTTTTAAGTGGGAAGGCATGCCTCTTGTTTTGAAGGGGAAGAAGTCTTTAGATTATAAAGATAATGCTGGAAATGAAATCCCTTTGAAGACTAGTGACCTTTACATTTTATTATCAAGAGATTCTAAATGGGACTATACTCTTCATATGACTGAAGATAGTGCAGATAATTTTTATTATATTCTTCAGCGTTCTTTTCGGCGCCCTTCAATTACTGGAGAAGCTGTTCATCCTCCAATAGATGTTCGGGGAGACTTTGAGGATTATGAAGGGCGTGATTATGATTTTGGGATAGGATCTTCAAAGAAAAAGGAAAACTTATTGCTTGATGGAGAAATTTTAGGATTTGACTATAAATATTCTGAAGAAGATTTATGGTTGGACATTATTGATACTCTTCCCAAGAATAAAGGGAGCTATATTGTTAATCCTTTGGATATGGATATTGTATTACCTATAATCTCTACCACTAATGACAATGGAGGAGAATTTACAGCAGCTCTTTTCCATGGAAGTACTCCTGATTCCGATGGAGGTAGAGAGGATGTTATTGGATTCACAGTTGGATGGAGTTTCTAAGATATAGGTTATTAATTATTTGTCAGATTTAAAAAGTGGGCCAAGTCTTATAGTGGTGTAGGCTCTTCCTCTAGTAGATGGAAGATAATCTGCTTCAAAAGCTCCCGAATTTGATAACCCCATATTATAATCTACTCCGTGGTGATGATATGTTGCCCTAGATTCTCTTAAGAAATCTTTATTGAAGCTTGTACTTCTACATCCTGTAGATAATGTTGCTATGGCTGCTAGACCAAGAGTTGTTAAAAGTTTGCTTTTGCCTCTTGGGGCAATATCTTTTGTTTTCTCACTTTGATTTTTATTAACCATTACTAAGTAGTATAAAATAGGGTTTATATATGTTTTGTTTTATGGTAAAAGTTTGTTTCTTTTAAAATCCAAAACAAATAAAAACCCCTCTTTTCCATAAAATATTATCATAGTCATTACACTTGGCTGTAATGATTGGGTCGCCACACGCGGCGTGTGCGGCCCGCTCATTTTAATTATAAAGATACATTTATTAAGAGGTATCTCTATTTAGATTAATGAAGATGGCAACAAAAAGCATATTTCTACTCATGACTTTTATCTTTGTAATTTTGTTTAGTGTAGGAGTTTTAGCTGAAGTAATAAATGTTGAAACACAAAAAATAGAAGGTAAGGAAGGAGTAGGAATAGTTTCTAATTCTGATGAAAGTGAGGAATCTACTTCAAATAGTGGATTTAGCATTGACTCTAATGAAGAAATCTTAGTTCATAATGCAGAAGAAGATGGCGAATCATCTGGCGGGATTGGAATCAGTGTTAAGAAAGTAGTTGATAAGAAAGCTATAGATTTTTTTAATGTTGATGAGGTTTCTTCAACTGAAGAAGTAAGTGAAGAAGGAGTAGAGACTTTGGGTCTGATTAATTCTTTAGAGGGGCAAAAAATACTTTTAAAATCCGAAAGTGATATTTCTTTTGAAGAAGGAAAATTTCCAAGGTTTTTATTATCAAATGGTGAAGAAGCTGAAGTAAGAATCCCAGAAGAACATGCCTTCCTGATTGCAAGGGCGAATCTAAGATTAGAGTCTTGTAGTGTTGAGAATAATGATTGTGTAATGAAAATAAAAGAGATTGATTCAGAGGTTTTTTATGAATTGTCTGCTGAAAAGGAAATTTCGGTTCTTGGAATCTTTAAAAAATGGATAAAAATTTCTGGCCTTGTTAGTGCTAAAAATGGTGCATTTAGTTCTCCAAAGAAAGAACTTTGGGCGATTCTTGCAAATGAATAAAAAGATAACTTTATAACTAAAATTTATTTCTATTTCTTATGATTGGTGATTTTATTCCTTCAAATGAATATGTTAGGGCACTTGTAGTGTTCTTTGTAGTTTTTATAGCGATTAAATTTCTTGTTTTCATTTTGCAGAAAGTTATCCCGAAGTTTACTTCTAAAACTGAGACTACCTTAGATGATGAAATTTTGAAAAGTATTTCTAAACCTGTTACTCTTCTCGCTGTTTTGGCAGGAATTCGTTTTGCTATTGGAGAGATAAACTTAGAAGAGAGTTTGGCTGTGACTATTGAAGGAATTTTATTGACTCTAATGATTGTTGCAGTTTCTGTTTTAGTTTATTATCTTCTTAATATGTTAATCTTAGTAGGAGTTTCTGAATTTGGAAGAAAATCTAAGATTAAAGTTAATGAGAGTCTTTTCCAGTTTTTCCATAGTATCTTAAGGATTATTATGGTCGTCGGTTCTTTTTTAGTGATTTTAGCTAGTTGGGGAATTGAAATTGGACCTCTTTTGGCAGGGCTTGGAGTTGCCGGGATTGCAATTGCATTTGCCTTACAATCTACCTTAAGTAATGTTTTTGGAGGAATATCGATGATACTTGATAAATCCATTAGTGTTGGAGATGTTGTAAAATTAGATTCAGATACTAGCGGGAAAATTTTGAAAATTAATCTTAGAAGCACCAAGATTTTAACTTTTGACAATGAGTTGATTATTGTTCCAAATTCTAAGTTAAGTGAAGGGAATATACAAAATATTGCTTTGCCTGAGCCTAAAGCTCGAGTAGTGATTCCTTTTGGCGTCGCTTATGGAACAAAAGTAGATAAGGTTAAAAAAATTGTTTTGTCAGAGATAAAAAAGATTGAAAATTATGTTGAAGAGCCAGAACCTTCGGTTAAATTTTTAGAGATGGCAGATTCTTCTCTTAACTTTAAGGCTTATTTTTATGTGAATTCTTACAAGGTTAAATTTGGAGCAATTGATGAAGCCAACACTAGAATCTATAATGCGCTAAATAAAGCAAGAATAGAAATCCCTTTCCCTCAGATGGATGTTAATTTGAAGAAGTAATAATTCTTAATTAGGTGGATTTATATATCAAATCTTTTGTTTTTATATGGATAATTTGGACTCTCATATTTTAGAGGAATCTAAATTGAAAGATGAATTTTGTTTAGAAGTTGAAGAAGAAGTTTTTAGAAAATATGAAAAATCCCTTTAATATATCTTATTTAAGTCTTTTTTATTTATAAATCTTCGTGAGTAATTTTTTGGTCTGGAAAGGCTTATATATTAATTTAGTATATTTAAAATATGAAAGAGGAAAAGAAACGTAAGAATCCAATCTTGGTTCTTTTTAAGAGTGAATGGGAAAATTTAGGTCCTAAAAAAGGAACTTACTTATTGTATATGACTTTCTTTTTAATAGCTGTAGGTATTTCCCTGTTTACTCCGTTAGTTATTGGTTTGATTTTTAATACAGTTCAAGAAGAGATTACTTCTTCTGAAGATTTGTATCAATTGATATCTATGATTTCTTTATTATTTTTTATGACTATTGGATTTTGGATATTTCATGGAACTGCGAGAGTAATGCAAGAACTTGTGGCATTTAGAGTTCATAGAAATTTTACTAACCAGAAAATGAAGAGGATTCTTGAGTTACCTACAAAATGGCATAAAGATAACCATTCTGGGAGTACCATTGACAAACTTAATCGTTCTAGGAATGCTCTTGCAGCTTTTTCCTCTGGATTAACTTATGAAATTTTATATGGCATCATAAATATTTTTGGTTCTCTTCTAATATTGTTTTTTATAGATTGGAAGATTGCTTTGTTTTCTACAACATTTTCATTTTTAACAATATTCGTAGTTATGAAAATGGATGGTAGACTTATAAAAAAATATAAAAAAATAAATGTTTTTAGTAATAAGCTTTCATCTTCTGTTTTTGATTATCTCAGCAATATTGTTACGGTCGTTACACTTCGGCTTAAAAGAAGAGTTTCTAAGGAAATTGATGCAAAGATTATGGCTAGTTATCAAACTGAACGAGAAGCGATTATTCTTAACGAGATTAAGTGGGCATTCTCAGGCATTCTTATTTCTGCGATGACTGTTCTCGCCCTTATCTATAATGCATACACCAGTTATTTTGCTACTGGAACTATCCTCATTGGAACTCTTTATATTTTGTATGGTTATCTACAAAAAGTAGGTCAATCTTTTCAAAGATTTGCTTCACTTTATGGAAGTGTGACTCGAAAGAGTTCGAGGGTAGAAGGAATTGGTTCTATTGATGAAGCTCATGAAAAAATTGTTGGAGAGGCTGGCGGGAAGTTGCCTGAAGGATGGAAAAATATTTCTATTAAAAAGTTGAATTTTTCATATCATGATAAGGAGATTAACACTCATTTAGATAATGTTAATTTGAATATTTCCCGAGGGCAAAAGATTGCTTTGATTGGAGAGAGTGGTTCTGGGAAGAGTACTATTCTTTCTCTTTTGAGGGGGCTTTATCCAGTTGCGAAGGGGGATATTTCTGTTGATGGAAAAGAAATCAGGAGAGGATTTGGGAAATTAAAAAACGTTATAACTCTTATCCCTCAAGACCCAGAACTTTTTAATGAATCTATTGGGTATAATATCTCTCTTGGCATCCCTACTAAGAAAAGTGAGATTGAGAAGGTTGTTTCAATGGCACAATTTGAAAAAGTGCTTAAGCGACTTCCCCAAGGTTTAAGGACTAATGTTTTGGAGAAGGGAGTTTCTCTTAGTGGTGGGGAGAAACAAAGACTTGCCTTGGCTCGAGGACTTTTAGCTGCTAAAAGGAGTGATATTGTTTTATTGGATGAACCTACAAGTAGTGTAGACTCTATGAATGAAATGAGAATTCATGACAATGTTTTTAGGGAATACAAAGATAAGACAATCTTATCTTCTATCCATCGACTTCATCTTTTGAATAAGTTTGATTATATTTACATGTTTGATAAAGGGCGAATAGTTGCAGAGGGAACTCTTAGTGAGATGAAGAAGAATCCGAAGTTTATTAGGATTTTGAGAAGACAAGAACAAGGTCTGGATTAATTATATCTATATTTTTCAAATACTCTAATTGAGATTAAAAGAAGTGTTGCTCCGAGGATAAATCCTGCCAGGACATCTGTTGCCCAGTGGACTCTGAGATAAATTCTTGTAAAGCCAATGAAAATAACAAGGGCTGTGGTTATTGCGATTGTTTGTTTTCTTGATTCTTTTTTGGAGAAAAGATAAGTCATTAATCCTAGGAAGACTACAGCTATTGTTGCGTGTCCACTTGGAAATGCAAAATTTGATTCTTGGACTAACATATTTAGGGGTCTTGCCCTTTGGAAGATTTCCTTAAATGTTGCAATTATTCCTCCAGAGATTACCATTGTTCCTGCGAGAATTATACTTTTGCTTCTTGAATCTGTGATAAAAATATAGGTTGCTATTATCAATGCGATTATTGTAAGAGTGATTGTGTCAAAAGTTATTGCTATTAATTCTGAAAGCTTAGTTAGGACGGGGTTTTTGATAGATATCATCGCTGAATTTATTGTTGTGTCAATTACTGGAGTTATCATTGTTTTAATATTGAAGGAGATATTAATAAACTTTCGCTGTTAGGTTTGTTAAGGATATCTGTGGAAGATGAGGAGTCCTTTGCTGTCCCAAGCATAAAGGGTGTCACCATCATTGTTGAAGATGCATGAGAAGTTTTTTGTGAAAGTAGAAGTTGGTTGTAATGTTTCTTCATAGATATGTGTTGCGTCGTCTTTGAAAGTGATTTGGATTTCTTGGTGACAAGAGTTTTCTAATATTAATTGTTCGTTGTTTGTACACCTTTTTGGAGATTCTGTTTCTTTTAGGCTTATTAAATTAATGCATTTTTTATTTGTAGACTTCTTCCATAGCCCCTTTTCATTTTCCCTGGCCTTTTCTTCTGCATTTTTTAGTTCTTTGAAATGTTTGTCTTTTTCATAGTAATATAGTGTCCCTAAACCTTCTTTTAGGATTTGTTCATTTATGTTTTGGTTATTCTTGAAAATATGCGCCAATATTCTTCCATATTTATCTCTTCCATGGTTCTCAATTTTTACAGATTTATTTTCTAATCTTTCTTTTAAGTATTGTTTTGCTTCTTCGTAATAGTCTTTTGATTTTTCTGGAGTGTTGATCCCCTTTAATCGATATTTCTGCCCTGTCGAATCTTCTATTGTGTCTCCATCAATTACTCTCGCTACATTTATGTTAATTAATTCTGCCGACGCTGGTTCTGTTAGATTATAATAAAAAATTCCTGAAGAAATTAACAGGAGTGTTATGATTATATTTTTTAAGTTCATGGTTAATTTAAGATAGTAAGGTTTAAAAGTATAATTTTTGTCAATGTTGCATGAGCAAAGTTCGGATAAAACTACAAAGCGTGGAAATCGATAAATTGAATGAAGTTATCGATAGGATAAAAACTATTTCTAGCACTGCTGGTGTTCCAATTTCTGGACCGATTCCTTTGCCGACGAAAAGATTGAAGGTTACAACAAGGAAATCTCCTTGTGGAGATGGGACTGCTACTTTTGATAGATTTGAAATGAGAATTCATAAGAGGGTTGTTGATTTGCCTTCTAACGATAAAATTCTTCATAGTATTATGAGAATTTCAATTCCAAGGACTGTTAAGATTAAGATTGAGATGGTTGATTAAGAAGTTTTTTAAAGTGATTTTCTGTTTTGTTGTAGACTGCCCGTATCGCATAATGGTATTGCACAAGACTGGAACTCTTGGCCTTTCGGGGCGTCGAGGTTCGATTCCTCGTGCGGGCGTTTGGTCGGAATCTGACCTCGGAGGTTCTAATTCGCAATTTGCATTTGACAGATGTTTATATTTAGTCAAAAGCGAATTGCTCACCTCGTGCGGGCGTTTGGTCGGAATCTGACCTCGGAGGTTCTAATTCGCAATTTG
>CAYMMZ010000023.1:11455-13715 GCA_964391715.1 Candidatus Woesearchaeota archaeon
CATTTCGCAAACTAAAAATCATAATTGGTTTGCTCGAAGCGATTTATAATTAAGATTTTATTTGTTTGATGGAGGAGGGATATAATCTTCGCAAGATTCTACTCTCATTTTTTCAGTGCAATGGCTTACTAGTTTTTCAATTGATAATCTTGGTGGGAATCCTCTTGCATCTATAGCCTCATTTAACATACAATATGGGAGTCTCTTTCCAACATCTCCTACGATTCCAAGATAGGGACAATGGTTCTCAGAAGGAACTCTTATAGGAGCTATTCTTTTTTGATAATTCCCTTCAGCTTCTTCTCTTCTTTTATCTGCATCGCTTTTTTTGTTATCCTGTTTTGCTTCTTCAGGATTTAAGAAATCATAACTTCCATCAAATTTTCCATCTTTATTTCTACTCTCTCCACTTTCCCAATCATCCCATCTGCCTTTTTCTGACATATAATTTTAAGTCTTTAATATATTTAAATAAATCTATATTTTATGATATACTTAGAGAGTTAACAATAGTAAACATTAATCTAATCTTTGGTTTATAACTCTAACATCTGGGCTCCAAACAGAGACTTTATCTCCCTTGAATCTAACTCCCCTTGCTATCTTTTGAATTAGTTCTCTTCTTGCCTTGTCCATATAAAACTCCATGAATTTTTCTGGTTGCTCTTTTTTTAATATTTTCCAGAATAATCCTTGGATATTTGGATAAGGAAATTTTGTAATAATTATTGAATTGCATTTTTCCCCTGCAAAATCCACTCCTCGAGAACATTTTGTCGTGAATAATACCTTACGAGTTCCTGCCGTAAAATCATCTACTGCCGAGTTGCCCATCCTTTGAAGTTCTTTTAACTTTTCACTTGTTATGATATTCTCAAATTTGAATTCAGAGTTTTCTTCTTCTGTTGGTAAATCTTTGAATGCACTTACGTGAACCAATGTCGGGTGTTCTGCATTTGCAAGACAAGCATCCAAGATTTTTAGATACATCTTTCTATTGATTGTTCCATTTGAAAAATTTGAGAAGCTGCAATTTCTTTCTAATCCAGTTCTTTCTTTTTTTGTAGTCCCTGGATTTTTTGTTTCAGCTTCTATTACTTTGAATTTTTCTAATCCAAAAATATCTTTTAAAACCTGTTCTGAATGGAGTGTTCCAGACATCATAACAAGAACCTTGTTTGATTCTATTAACTCTTGTAGCTTCTGTGCTAAGTTTATTGAGACTAAATCAATTATTACAGTATCTTCTCCGGAGTAATTTTTTCCAAATAATCCCTTTTGTCCTGCCTCGTTTTCTAACTTTGTAACTGAGATGTAAGTCTCATCTATTAAATTTTCAAAAGAACTAGCAATCTCTACCACATTATTATAATAATTTAATTCCTCTTCTTCTGCTAAACTTGGATTTTCAATTATTGTTTGAATTAAATCTATCAGAGGGGATTCTTTTAATTTTTGAATATCAATTTTTGGAGGATTAAACAAGAGGTCATTTATTTTATGAATTATTTCTTTTACTTTTGCCCTTTTTTCTTGGTCTGGAGGGAGTAAGTTTGAGACGGCAGTTAATAATCTGTTTAAATTTATCCTTCTTTCATTTGCAAAACTATCAAGGAATTCGTCACATTCATCAATTATTTCTACATCAGTTCTTGGTTTTCTTCCAATCATATTTTCTATTTGGTATTTCATGCTATTAAAAATTAGAACATCTGCGTCGGCATAGGCAGTATATTGGTCATAATATTGACAGCCCTTTTTTCTCTGGAATAGTGCAAATTCTTTCCCACAAACAGCCATATATTTCTTTTTGGTGAAGTCTTCTATACCTTTAGGATTGACGTCAGAAGGCATTAGAGGTGCCCAGTAAGGACATGCAGGGGCTATATTCATTCTTTTTACATCTGTTGCAACAGAGAAATCTTCCTTTTCCACTGCAGGATTTATATCTATGAATTTTAAAAGCTCTTCAGTGTTTTTTTCTTTTATCTCAATCGTACAAGGAATTTCGGGGTCATCTGCCCTGTCACCTCCAAAATGGCAAGGGAAATTATTCCTTCCTTTTATTACTGATATTTTTAATGGGTTTCCATCGTCTTTTAAGATAAACTTTTTCTTTGTGTAATCTATCTCATATTGTTCCTGAAGAGATTTTATGGGAACCACAATTGAAGTCTTGTTGAAATTTTTTGCTAAGTTAAGTGCTATTGCCGATTTTCCGGTTCCACAAACTCCTTTAATAAAAATTATTTTATTCCCT
>CAYMMZ010000024.1:0-7485 GCA_964391715.1 Candidatus Woesearchaeota archaeon
TTCTGGTTTTTTTGTTTTTTGGATGGTGTGGGCTCAACACTTGACTTCGTTTAAGTGTTTCGTTCAGGGAATGGGAATTTAGTAGTGCCTCGGGTTTTTATGACTTGGTGGATTTTGCTGGTTTTGGTTGGCTGTTTCACTAAATGATTTTTTGATAGTGGAGAGGTATTGGTTTGAGTTTCAATCGCCGATTTAGTAAACTCAAACTTAGATGGAGAGGGAGTGGTTTACTCAAAATTTATAAAGAAGGATTGTTTTTGATTGAGATGAGGAGATTGATTAAGAAGAGGGGGCAGGTTTGGATTGAGACTGTGATTTATACTTTGATTGGTCTGGCCATTATAGGTCTTGTATTGACTCTTGCTAAGCCAAAAATTGATGCTCAAAAAGATGAGGTGGCGATTGAACAGGCAATTGAGGCTTTGACTAATATTGATGATAGAGTTCGGACTGTTTTTGGAACTTCTCCGGGGAATAGAAGGACTGTTGAACTGAAAATTAGTAATGGGTATTTTATGGTGGATATGGAAAATGACAGACTTATTTGGAAGGTAGATAGTAGTTTTCAGTACAGTGAACAGAGTAGAGTGGTTCCTGTAGGAAAGATTAATGTATTGACTAGGCAAAATGATCCTTGGGAAGTTATCTTGGAAACGAATTATGGGGTTGACATTAGATTTGAGAATATCTCTGTTGGTAACCAAACATTTTTGCCGTCCCCAACGCCCTATAAACTAACTATTGAAAATGATGGAGAGAATTCTTTAGGGAATATCATCGTTGATTTTAAAGAAGTTTAGACTCTGTTAGAGCCATCTATTTTTGAGATTTTCCCGCCCAAACAATATTTCTTTGAAATATTTTCCCACCCATTGTGGGCGAAGCTTCGCTTCGCAGAGTTTAAAGGAATCTCAATATGTTTAAAACAGAGTCCTAAGGTTGATAAAGTTTAATAAGGTTAGATTTCTTATCTTTGAATGATGGGGGTGAAGATAAATTTGAATCCAAGGGTTCCTGCAATTCCAAAGATTGTTGATAAAACTAAGATAGATGTGAGGTATATGGTAATTGACCCTTATGTTTCTATCCATATATATTGGGATGCAAAGATTAGTGAAGTTGTTTATGATGTTGAAGAGCCATTAATTAATGCAGAGGATAAAGCTAATCTAGATAGGATTGAAAATGCTATTAGGGAGATAGTTGATGTGGACGTTCTTGGGGGAAATAAGGGGCAAGATAGTCTTGTAGATTATATAGATAAGACTTCTCGATTGATAATCTCTGAGCTTGGATTGAAAGTTAGTGAAGAATCTTTTAAGAAAATTTTTTATTATCTTTATAGAAACTTTATAGGACTCAATGAAATTGAACCTATGATGAAAGATTATTTTATAGAAGATATTGAGTGTAATGGTTTTGGAGAGCCAATTTACATTGTTCATAGAGTCTTTCGAAATATTAAGACAAGTGTTAAATTTAATTCTATTGAACCTTTGACTAGTTTTGTTGAGAAACTGGCTCAAAAGACTGGGCGTTATGTTTCGTATGCTTCTCCTATTTTAGATGGGAGTCTACCTGATGGTTCAAGGGTTAATGCTACCTATACAAAAGATATTAGTTCTAAAGGTCCCACCTTTACTATTCGTAAATTTACTAAAACTCCTTGGACTCCGACGCAGTTAATCGGGTTTAAGGCCTTGAGTCCTGAGATGCTTGCTTACTTTTGGATTTTATTAGAATATCAATCTAATTTAATGATTGTTGGAGGAACGGCTTCTGGTAAGACGACCTTACTTAATGCAATTGCTTTTTTTATCCCTCCTGAGAAAAGGGTTGTTTCTATTGAAGATACAAGAGAATTGAATTTGCCTCGAGAGAATTGGTTGCCTTCTGTTGTTAGGTCTGGAGTCACAAGTGAAGGTGCAGGAGGAGTAGACATGTTTAGTTTATTGAAAGGCTCTTTTAGGCAGAATCCTGACTATGTGATTGTTGGAGAAGTTAGGGGAAAAGAGGCCTCAGTTTTATTTCAGGGTATGGCTTCTGGACATTCATCTATTTCCACAATGCACGCGGATTCTGTGGATGCAGTTATTAGGAGATTAGAGACTCCTCCAATTAATCTTAGTCCTACTTTAGTAGATGCTATAGATTCTGTGATTATTATGACTCATGCAATTGTTAAAGGTCAAGAAACAAGAAGGTTAAGAGAGATTAGCGAAGTGGTGGAAGTTAAACCAGATGGGACTGCTACTACAAATACTCCTTTCATATGGAATCCTGCAGAAGATAAATTCCATAGTAATAGTGAGAGTAAAATCTTTGAAAAAATATCTGAAAAATTTGGCCTTGATAAAAAGGATTTGATGAAAGAATTTGAGGTTAGGGCGAAACTTTTGAATAAACTATATGAAGAAAAAGTTCTTTCTTACGAAGATGTACAAAAGGTGATAAACGAATATCAAAAAGACCCTAAGAGCGTTTTGAAAAGGTATAAGATTTAGAGTCTAATAACATTAATAAAGAAAATATTCTTAAGTTTATTGATGGTGGATATTAATTTTATTGAGCAATTAGTGGACTCTATGGATGAAGCGGTTTCTCGGTTGGAAGAGACAATTTCAAAAAAACATTTTGGAGATGCTAATAAATTGAGGACTTTTATTTTTGATTTGCATAAAAAAATTGGGGAGGAGATAGATAGTTAAGATGTTTGATAGATTGAAGGAGAATATTATTCAAGAGAAGAAGACGATAGAAGATGTAAATAAGATTTTAGAGAAATTGAAAAAAGATGAAAAAAATAGAAAATTATATCTTCAAAGTTTAAGTTCTTTGATGAATCATTTGAAAATCTTGAACAATGCAGTTCCTGAATTGTTGAAAGAATGGTCTCCAATAAATATAAATGTAGAGGTTGAGAATAAATCTGGAAAAAATTCGTCTAAGAGATTATCTTCTAAGAAGTCTAAAGAGAATAAGAAGAAAGACAAGACTTTAAGTGTAAATTATGTTTCTCCGACTACAAATAAAAAAAGCTTTGTTACCTTAAATAAAGGAGATAAGGAAGCATTTTTGAAAGATTTGAAATTGGTTGAGGGTAATCTTTCAAGTTTAGATAAAATTAAGAAGAAAGAAGAAAAGAAGGCTTCTATCCTAAAACCAAATCCTTTTGCAAAATTTTCAAATAAATTTTTTAGAAGGTATTCTGAAAAACTTGTTCCAAAATTTGGTAGTCTTTCAGAGGATTTGAAAAAAGCAAATATTAGAATTTTACTATCTACTTATATTTCTATGGCTTTAATGTCTACTGCGATATCTCTTTTTTTAGGAGTTTTGATTTTTGGAATTTTGTTGGCTTTTAGTCTTGATAATCTCGTTCATTTATGGATTCCAATTGTTTTGCCTGGGGTTACATTCCTTTTGTTTTACATATATCCTTCAGGGGAGGCGAGTTCTGTTCAAAAGAAAATTTCTCAGGAGTTGCCCTTTGCAACAATTCATATGGCGGCAATTGCTGGGTCGAATATTGAACCTACTAAGATTTTTAAGATAATTGCTATGTCAAAAGAATATCAAAATATTGGAACAGAGATTCGAAAAGTGATTTCTCAAGTAGAGGTTTATGGTTATGATATAGTTACCTCCTTGAAGAATGTTGCAAGGAGAATTTCTAACAAAAAGCTTGCAGAGCTATTTTCTGGACTTGCTACAAATATCGGAACAGGTGGGGAGTTAAAAAATTATTTAGAGAAGAAAGCGGAGAATTTTTTGCTGGATTATAGATTAGAAAGGCAAAAATATTCGGACTTGGCTGGAACTTTTATGGATATTTATATTTCTATTCTTATTGCAGCCCCATTAGTTTTGATGATGATGTTTATTGTTATGAATGTTGCAGGGCTTGGACTTGGAGGTCTTAGTTTACAGGCTCTATTGTTATTTTCAGTAGTTGGGATTGTGATAGTAAACATTATATTTATAGTAGTATTAAATTTAAAACAACCTAAAGTATGAAACTTGAAAAAAAACACTGGTTTGGAATTTCTTTTGGACTTGCAGTAATTGTTATTGCATTCTTGCTTTTCCTTGGAGAGAAGATGTCTTATTTTTTAATGGTCGTAGGTTTTATAGTGATAGCAATTCCCTTTATGACAAGTTTTGTTGGAAGACAGAATGTGCAAAGAGAAAAGGAAGAAAAATTTCTAGCTTTTTCTAGGGATTTAGTGGAGAATGTTAGGTCTGGAACTCCCATAAGTAAGGGGATTGTTAATTTAAAGAATAGAAATTATGGAACATTGACTCCTCATGTTTCAAAATTAGCTAATCAATTAGTTTTAGGAATTACTCTTGATAAGGCTTTTGCGATTTTTGCGAAGGAGACAAAGAGTTCAGTTATTTCCCGTGCGGTTGGCCTTATTACTGAGGCTGAGAAGGCGGGCGGAAAGATAGAGACTATTCTGGATTCGGTTGCTAATTCTGTTAATCAAATAGAGACTCTGAGAAAAGAAAGGAAGGCGGCAGTATCAAATTTGGTTACTCAAGGATATATTATCTTTATGATTTTTATTGTAATCATGTTAGTTTTAGAATTTAAAATTTTGCCGTTGGTGTCTGATTTGTCAACTACTGAAGGGCTGAGCCTGAACACTTCTAAAGTAGATACTGCACAATTTTCTGCTCCTTTGTTTGTGATGATTTTGGTGCAGTCTCTTTTTGCAGGATTAGTTATTGGAAAAATCTCTGAAGGAAGTGTCAAAAAAGGAATAAAACATTCTTTTATTCTTATCACAATTACCCTTCTTATAACGACTGGAGCTAAGGCTTTGTTTTTAGGATAAGTTATATAAATCTCTTTTTTGTCTTAATTTAATGATGCTAAAAAAAGGTGCTGCACATTTTGAGATGATATTCTCATTTATATTTTTCATGTCATTTGTATTTTTTTTAATGATTACCCTTAAACCTTACGAGACAAATTCATTGCCTCATGCTGTTGTTGAAGAACTTGGAGATTCATTTGAGGATTCTGCTTCTACTAATATTACTAGTCTTTTTTTGATGATGTCGGTTCCAGGAGGTTGGACGGAATCTTGCTTTTCTATTGGGTTTCAACCAAGGCTTTTCAAATATGGGCTTACAAATATCATAGTTGAGGATTCAACAGGAAATATTGTTAATTCTGGAGTAGATTCTTCAACATTAGTTTCTGTAAATATTCAAGGAGGAAATGATGCCTATAAGGTCACTTCTTCTCCAGATTTTGTTGCTGGAGGGACTACAGGTTGCAATTCTCCTTCTGTTGGAGAATATTTTTCTGGGAATCTTATAGAGCGAGATGTTATTTCTAATAATTCTATTGGGGATATAAGGGGAAGATATTATTCTGATTATGATTCTCTTAAGGACGATTTTAACGTTCCAGATATTATGGATTTTAGTATAACCTTTAGAGATTTTCCAGAAATGAATATGGAAACTTTTATTCCTGATGGAGGGGATGTTCTTGCTAAGGAAGAGTTAGTTGAGGTGCTTTATTCCAATGGAACAACAATAAATACTCTAATTACATTTAAAGCATGGTGATGAAAAACAAACGAGGATGGATAAGAATTTTAGAAGCTACTATTGCAGTGATGATAGTTGCAGGAGTATTGTTAGTTGTTTATTCTAAGCATGATTTAACAACTCAGAGTGCGGATGATTATGTTTTTAATTTACAAAGGAAGACTCTTAATGATATTTCTTCTAATGATAATTTTAGAACAATGGTTTTGAGTGGAACTCAAGGGGATTTTGATTCTATTAATAGTTTTGTTAATGATTCTATTCCTCAGCCCCCTTTTAATTATTCTCTTAGAATTTGTGATTTGGGGACCCCATGTAAAATGGATTCTGACGTTTTTCAAGATACTTTGGGTTTTGATATCTATACTGAAGATGTAATCATTGCTTCTAATGTTGCTACCTATAATCCCCAGAAAGTTAGGCTTTTTGTTTGGGAGGTTTGAGTATTTTTTTAGAGGTTTTTGCTAAGGAGAAATTTACTTATGATTGAGAGGGTAATTTAAGTTAGTTATTTAAAGTTGATTTTTCTTTTTCTTTTATGTCGTTTGATGTTATTGTTGGTAGAAATGAGAGTGATAGGAAAGCTTTTGGTAAAAATGGTTTGGCTTTTATTGGGAAGAGTTTTGTGACTATGGGGAATTATACTTCTCTTTCTAATCCAATTTACATGGATGTGGCTCGTAGCCATGTTGTTTTGATTTCTGGTAAGAGGGGAAGCGGAAAATCATATACTATTGGAACTATGGCAGAATCTCTTTCTAATCTCGGGGTTGAAGAATCTGGAAATATTGCGCCTTTGATTTTTGATACTATGGGGATTTTTTGGACGATGAAGTATAAAAATGAGAAGGATAAAGAACTCCTATCAGAGTGGGGTCTTAGTTCTCGAAATATTCCAATGAAAGTTTTTGCACCTTTTGGGCATTTTCAGGAATATAAAGATAAAGGGATTGCCGTAGATAAAGAGTTTGCAATTAAAATTTCCGAGTTGGAACCTGCTGACTGGGTTAGTCTTTTTGAATTGAAATTTACCGACCCTATTGCAGTGACAATTGAGTCAGTTGTCACTGAGTTGAAAGATGGAGGGAAGAGTTTTAGTTTTGATGAGATTTTTAGTTTGATTTCTCGCGCGGAAAATGTTAGCCAGGAAGTTAAGAATTCTTCTATGGCTCTTTTTGACGCTGCAAAAACTTGGAAGGTTTTTGACGAAGAAAAAGGGACTTCTGTTAAAGAGTTAATAACTGCAGGTGAGACTACTGTGATTGATTTATCTATGTATGCTTCCCTTGGAGCGTTTAATGTAAGGGCTTTGATTATTGGACTTGTTTCAAAGAAAATTTTTAATGAGAGGATGAAATCTAGGAAGGACGAAGAGATTCAGGCAGTTTCTCATGGTATTGATTATATGCGTTATCAGGTGAAGCGAGAAATGCCATTGGTTTGGATTTTTATTGATGAAGCTCATGAGTTTTTGCCAAGAGATGGAAAGACTCCTGCGACAGATGCCCTTGTACAATTACTTAGGGAAGGTCGCCAACCTGGAATTTCTATGGTTTTGGCTACTCAGCAACCCGGAAAGATTCATACAGATGCGATGACTCAGTCAGACATTGTGATTTCGCATAGAGTTACTGCGAAGCTTGATGTTCAGGCGTTGAATGATATAACTCAGTCTTATCTTTATGAGAGTATTTCTGAGAAGTTGAATGGTTTACCTCGATTGAAAGGGTCTGCGATTATCTTAGATGATAATAGTGAAAGAATTTATCCGATGAGAGTTAGACCTCGATTTACTTGGCATGGGGGGGAAGCTCCAACTGCTATTCGGAAGGTGGACGAAGGGTTATGATTTCTAAATGCCCTCTAAATTCGATTTTATAGAAAACCTTCCCTTATTATGAAGGATCCCAAAATTTA
>CAYMMZ010000024.1:7585-13483 GCA_964391715.1 Candidatus Woesearchaeota archaeon
ATGAAGGATCCCAAAATTTAGGAAATCAAAAGATGCTCGCCTGTTTATTTTAGTTAACAGCGAAAGCGAGAATATAAAAAGGAAATTGTTTTTATTGTCGCATGTACGAGAAACCGAAACTTGCTTTTGAACTTGATGCACTTGAACCGCATCTTGATAAAGAGAATTTAGATATTCATTATAACAAACACCATACTGCTTATGTGACGAAGTTTAATGCTGCTGTTGAGGGAACAGAGTATGCGGATAAAGAGCTTGGAGAATTGTTGAAAGATATTGATGGGATTGAAGGAGATGTCAAGACTGCTATTGTTAATAATGGGGGAGGTGCTTGGAATCATTCTTTTTTCTGGAGTGTTTTAGCGCCTGCTTCTGAATCTGGTGAGCCTTCAGAAGAATTATCTTCTGCTATTGATTCTGCTTTTGGAAGCTTTGAGGATTTTAAGAAACAATTTAGTGAGGCTGCTGTAACTGTTTTTGGAAGTGGTTGGGCATGGCTTGTAAAAGATTCTGAAGGAAAGTTGGAGATTATGAAGACTTCAAATCAAGATAGTCCTTTGTCTGTTGGAAAGACACCCCTTTTATGTTTGGATGTTTGGGAGCATGCATATTATTTGAAGTATCGAAACCTTCGACCGGATTTTATTGAGGCTTGGTGGAATGTTGTGAATTGGGAGAGGGTTGGAGAGAATTTTTCTGCTTAATTATTTCAAAATCTTCCCAGTCTCAAGATACCATAAATATAAATCTAATTCGGCCAAATTTAGCTTAACTTTTTTCCCGATTTCTTTTAGAATGTTTTCAATCTCCAAATATTTTCCAATACTCATTGATTTTGGTTTTCCCATTAATCCTTCTGAGACTAATAAATCAACAATATGAAAGTCAATTATTGCTAAATCTTTTACGCCGACATTTCTGAGAAAATGTGACGCTTCTTTCATTCCAAGGCCTTTAACGTTTTTTACTAACCATTTGCGGTCACTTTCATTTCGAATTTTAGGTAATTCGTTTTTATGTTTTCTGGCTAAAACAATTCTTTCAGCCCGCTGGGGCCAAAATCTGTGACCTGAAGACTTCAAAACCTCTGCAAGATTTTTTTCACTTAAATTATCAATCCCCTCTCCAAGAGCTTCTTGAATCTCAATACATTTATCCGCTCGAAAATTTGCAGTCATCAAACAAAAACAAAGTTCGCTGAATAAATTTTCATCATGGATTGAAGAAAATTCATCCATTCTATTTTTAATTACTTTAGAAATTTCAGAATTCTTCAAATCATTAATCTTCAAAATTAAATTGTCCATGGGATTATCCTCCAGTTAAATCACTAACTTCTTTTTCTCCACTCACTAACTCTTCAGAATATTCTTCATCTATCTTTTTCAAAAGGCTCTCGAACTCTCCAACATGGGTCTTTTCTTCTTTAGAAACCTCTTTCAAAACTTTCTTTATATCTTCATTTTCAGTCATCTCGGCCATTTGCCCATATACTGAAACAGCATCTAATTCAGCAACCATTCCAATTCGAAGAATTTCTCTATCCCGCTCTACACCTGAGAGCTTTTCCAAACCATCTAATATTCCTGACAACATATTTTTGAAAAATCAAGAACCTTTTTATATCTTTTGACCTATAATTAACCATGAAGAAAATTCCTCAAGACATCATTGGAGATATTGCTGTTCTCAAATTCCCAAGGAGAACTCTTTGGATAACCAAGAAATTGAAAGCTAGAAAATTTCTCAAGCAACATAAAAATGTAACGACAGTTTTAGAAAAGACGAACGGATTTTCCGGAATACTTAGGACTCAGAAGACAAAATATCTTGCAGGAATCAAAACAAAAGAGACTACCTACATTGAAAACAATTGCAGATTCAAATTTAACATAGATGAAACTTATTTTTCTCCTCGTCTTTCTAATGAGCGAAAAATTACAGCGGAAGAAATATCTAAATTAACAAAGAAGAAAGATATGAGGATACTTGTGATGTTTGCAGGAGTTGGACCTTATCCTATAATTCTTGCTAAGAAATTAAAAAAAGAAAAAAAGCAAGTAGAGGTTTATTCAAATGAGTTAAATAAAAAGGCTTACCACTACATGAGAGACAATATAACAAGGAATAAACTATCTGATTATATTATCCAGGTTCCAGGAGATGCGAAAAAATTACCAACAAAAATAAAAGACAAGATGGATGTAATTTTTATGCCTCGGCCAAATATCGAGGATACTTTTTTGAAGACTGCTTTGAAAATGTCAAAGAAAGGGGCTACTATTTTCTATCATGGATTTGGAACCAAAGAAGAAGTTTTGGAAGAAGTGAGGGAGGCTTGTGGAGAGAAGATTGGTAAGATTTCTATAAGGAAGGCAGGGGATATAGCTGTTGAGAAATATAGATGGTTTGTTAGGTTTAAAGTAAAGTGATTTTATTCTTTGAAGATATGGGGGTTGTCTCTTTTTAGGCGGTTTATCATTCTTTCGAATGGAGGTGCTTTTTTTGATTGGAAGTAAAGGAAACCAATTGCCGAAGCGAGGAGTGCTCCGAGTGCATCAATTATTAAGTCGGCCATTGTATCTACTAGACTTCCATTTTGCATTTCCATTCCAAAAACCTGGTCCATAAAAAATTCAAAGATTTCCCATAAGGATCCTATGGATATTGCGAAGATGAATGAAAAAAGGGCGAGAGTTATAGGCCTTGCTTGAACTTTGTGGGATGAATATAGTAGGTACATTATTGTGAAACCTATAAACCCTAGAATTATCGCAGAGACTGAGTGCAGAGCTACATCCCACCACCAAAATATGTCATAGAATTCCTTTGCTTTTCCAATAAAGAGTGAAGCATATACGAATAAGATGAATAGAATTTCTATTTCTGTTGGAATGTCAAAATTGAATTTTTTCTCGAAGAGGAAAGGGAATAAAAGAATAAAGAGAACAATAATTGAGACAATGAGGACTTCCCAGTTTTGGGTAGTTGAAGATTCATAGATTGCGTATAGAAGAGAAGAGACAATTAGGAGAGTTATCACTCTGTATAGTTTGTCTACCGAAATGAAGGGATTTTTGCTCTTTTTTATCATTTAGGATTATGGGGAATTTGCTATAAAAAGTTATGGAAGTAATGGGGCTCTTTCAAGAAATTGGTTATTTCTGATTTTTATAATCCTCACTATTTTCGACTATCTTCGAAACCCATCCTATTTTTATGTGGTGCTTCCAAGAGTTTGTGAAAATCATTTTATTTCTTGATAGAGCCGAAGTAAGGTATAAAAATAGTCTTTTCATAGAGGTTTTATGTCATATGAATTTTTAGAGCATCGGGCAGATGTGAAGTTTAGGGCCTCTGGTTTAACTCTTGAAAAGATGTTTATTTTTGCAGCTGGAGCTTTGAATGAGACAATTAGGGGAGATATTAAAATCCTTGAGCAAGGGGAGAAAGTGATTGAAGTTGAAGGTAAGGATAGAGAGGGACTACTTCACAATTTTTTAGAAGAGTTTTTGTTTTTTCTTGATGCAGAGGAGTTTTTTGTTTCAAAAGTGAAAGAAATTAAAATTGAAGAGCCTGTTAAGGAAGGGTTGTTTAAATTGAGAGCCGTTGTTCTTGGAGATTCTGCAGAGAATTACAAATTTACGAATGATGTGAAGGCAATTACATATAATGAGATGTTTGTTAGGGAAGAAGGGGGGAAGTTTAGTTGTCAAGTTGTACTAGATGTATGATTTTTTGTTTTTTAGGATTTCTACTTCGTTGAAAGAACCTTTGCGTATAAAAATACGCGGCAGAACTTTTCGCCTCGTATAAACCTCTTAAAAACAAAAAATATTTTTTTGAAGTTTAGAATATTTAATAAACTCTTTTTTTGATTAAATTTTAGGATGGGACTTAAGAAAATTTCAGATTATGAATGGGAGATTCCGATTGCTGGAGAAATGAAAGTTCCGGGCAGAGTTTTTGCGAGTGATGAGTTGATTGACCATATCAAGGAAGACAGGAGTTTGGAGCAGGTTGAGAATGTGGCGAAGTTGCCTGGGATTTTGAAGGCTTCGTTTGTTATGCCTGATGCCCATCAAGGTTATGGATTCTCCATTGGAGGTGTTGCTGCTTTTGATTTGAAGGAAGGGATTATTAGTCCTGGTGGGGTTGGTTATGATATTAATTGTTCCGTTAGATTACTTCGGACAAATTTGACAAGGGAGGATTTGAAAGGTAAGGAAAAAGAGATTGCGAAGTCTCTTTCAATAGCGGTTCCCTCAGGTGTTGGGCGTAAAGGAAAATTAAATTTTAGCCATAGAGAATTAGATGAGGTTCTTGCTCGTGGTGCTCAGTGGATGGTAGAGAAAGGTTATGGAGAAAAAGAAGATTATTTACATACGGAGGAGAATGGGAAGATGGAGAAAGCAGACCCTTTGGCAGTTTCAAAGAGGGCTAAGAGTCGTGGCTTACCTCAACTCGGCTCCCTTGGTGCTGGAAATCATTTCTTAGATATCTTGGTGGTGGATGAGGTCTTTGATTTGGAAGTTGGAAGAGTTTTTGGTTTGAAAAAAGACCAAGTTGTAATAATGATTCATTGTGGTTCTCGGGGGCTTGGTCACCAAGTAGCATCAGATTACATTAAATTAATGGATGATGAATATGGCCATCCAGATTTTGACAGGGAGTTAGTTTATGCACCCATTGATTCTAAACTTGGGAAAAAATATCTTGGTGCGATGTCTGCTGCTGCGAATTTTGCCTTTGCTAACAAACAATTGATTACTCATTTGGTTCGAGAAGATATGAAGCAATATTTTCCAGACTTTAAGGCGGATGTTGTTTATGATATTTGTCACAATATTGCAAAGATTGAGAAGCATAAAATGGAAGGTAAGGAGCAGGAGGTTTTAGTTGTTCGTAAAGGGGCTACCAGGTCATTTGGCCCTGGACGAGAAGAGATTCCTGAAGATTATAGGGAGGTTGGTCAGCCAGTTTTGATTCCTGGGAGTATGGGGACTGCTAGTTATGTTTTATGTGGGACGAAGGAAGCTGAAGAGATTTCTTTTGGAAGTACTGCTCACGGGGCTGGAAGAGTTAAGAGTCGAAGCCAGATGAAGAAAGAATTGACTTATGAAGGGGCGAAGGCAAGCATGGAGAAAAGAGAGATTTTTGTAGAATCTGGAAGCCACAAGGGGATGATTGAGGAATCTCCAGATTCTTATAAAGACATTGAAGAGGTTGTAGAAGTTTCTGACAAGGTTGGCTTGGGAAAGAAAGTTGCCAGACTATTGCCTTTTATTGTGGTTATTGGATAATCTAAATTAATCTCAAAATGTTTATAAACTTCCAAACTCTTCTAATTTTGAAAATGAGGTCGGAAATTTTTGCAGGGCTTTTGGTAATAATAGTTGTATTTACTTTTGGAAATATTGAGTTTGCCGAAGCTTCTACTGTTACTTCAGATTTTATTAATGATGGATGTTCTACTGCTTTGTTGGACTTGTCTCCTGACTCTTGTTCTGCTGATGGAGCTTTTTATTGTGATGACTCTAGTAATCTACAAGATACTCTACAAGTTGCTGGTGCTTGTGGAGATGGAACTGGTGCACAATGTTGCCCTGCAGGATATGAGTGTAAGGATGATGGGACTGGCACTGGGGATTTTAAGTGTGGATTGAGCACGACTGATTGTGGAGATTATACTCTAAATGGTGGTCAAACTGCTTGTGAAGATAATGGATGTTTTTGGATTGCTGACCCTGATGCTCCTTTTTGTGTGAGTCGACCTTTAGATTATAGTTGTTCTGTTTATACAGATTCTGCAAGTTGTGGTTCAGATGTTTGGAATTTGGGACAGGAAGGTTTTGGGGCAACTGCATGTAATGAGTGTTCTGCTGACTCTATTGGGCT
>CAYMMZ010000025.1:0-13473 GCA_964391715.1 Candidatus Woesearchaeota archaeon
GTTGAAGATATTTGTCGTAAGCTTCAACCTTTACTTGGAAGTAAGATTGATGATTTGTATATGAGGTATACTTTGTCTCAGGGACGAGAAGAGCGAGACGAGATTGTCCATATTTTGAATATTTTGTATCAAAAACATCTTGTTCAGTTGTTAGATAAGGGTGTTTTGTTAGAGCCTCCTAAACTTGAAGATATGAATGGGAGTTATGAGTTAGCGAAGGTTAGTTATGCTGGAAAAAATCTTGGACCTTTTAATTTGAGAGAGAAGGATTGGCAAAGACATGTTTGTATCACAGGGATGTCTGGTTCTGGGAAGACTACTTTAGCTTTTGGAGTAATTGAGGAATTGACTCGGAATAATAAGAACTTTTTGGTTTTTGACTGGAAGAAATCTTTTAGACCTTTACTTTCAAAGAATCAAAATTTAATGCTTTTTACTGTTGGAGATGAATCTACTAGTAATTTGTTTAAGGTGAATATTAATCAGCCACCAAAAGGCATTGCACCGAAGGAATGGATTACAACTCTTGTAGATTTACTGGCTGAGAGTTTTATGGTTTCTTTTGGGGTTCATAAGATTTTGTTAGAGACTTTGGACGAGACTTTTAAAGAATGGGGAGTTTACAATGGTAGTGAGAATTATCCTACATGGAATAATATTAAATGGTCTTTAGAAGAGAAACTTGGAAAGACTAAACAGACTAGGGAAGCTGGTTGGATTGAATCGGCTCTTAGAATTGCGACTGTTTTGACTTTTGGTGAGTTCGGCAAGGTTGTTAATTATAAGGGCGAGGACAGCGTTAGTGTTGAAAAATTACTTGAGACTCAAACTGTGATGGAGTTGAATGCTCTGGGGAATGTTGAGAAGAAATTCTTTTGTGAGTTCTTGCTGATGTATATTCATAGAATGAAGAAGGCAGGGCAGAATGAAGTTAGTCATGGTTTTGAACATGCGATTATTGTAGATGAGGCCCATAATATTTTTTTAAAAAAGCCGACAACTTTTGCTAATGAGTCTGTGACAGATATGATTTATAGGGAGATGAGAGAGTATGGGACTAGTCTTATTTGTCTTGACCAGCATATCTCCAAAATTTCTGATACTGTGACTGGGAATAGCGCTTGTCATATTGCGTTTCAGCAACAATTACCTGCAGATATTGACTCTGTTAGTTCTCTTATGCAATTGAGAGATTATAGGAATTATTTTTCTGACTTGAAAGTTGGACAAGCGATTGTTAGACTCAGTGAACGGTATACTTCTCCTTTTTTGGTGAATGTTCCTTATATTGATACTCGTTCTAGGGAATTTTCAAATGACCAGGTTAAGGGTAGAATGGATTCGTTTTTTTCCGTTGATGAATTTAAGAAGGGTGAAGACGCGGCTGTGGATGAAGAGCTTGTCAATGGAGAAAATTCAAGATGTCATTATATTGTTCGAGGAGAGAAGTTCTTTGGGGTTCATGATAAGCTTAGTGGTGACACTTCAAAGTTGAAAGGAGACGCTTCTCGGATTTATGGAGAAGCAACTGGAACTGAAGGCGATGTTTCAAAGGTTAAAGGAAGTGTTACTAATATTTTTGGGGATGTTAGTTTTATATCTGGAGATTTGAAGGGTTTAATGGGAGATGTTACAATGCTTAGAGGAGATGTGACTAACCTTGAAGGTGACGTTGCTCTGTTGACTAAGAAGTATACTGAAGTTAAAGGTGAAGGTGAAGAAAAGAAAATTGTAGAATCTATTGATGAAGGGACTGAAGAAATAGTAAGGGAAAAATTGGTTGGCGAAGAGCAAAATATTTCGGAGAATCAAACTAATATTTCTGTTTCTTTGGAATCTGTGGATGATTTGCTTTATGATTATATCACTACAAACTTAGAGAAGGGATATAGTTTGGGGAATATTGAAAAGGTTCTAGAAGATAGTCAGAATAGTGGGCCTTATACTTCTCAAGATATTGTTCGCGTGATTAACAAAGTTTTTGATGAGCAATTGAACGGAAGTTTTAAAAAGGATAAATCCATAGTGTTGTCGCTACAAAGTAGTGAGGAGCAGGTCTTCATGGAATTCCTGCGTGAAAATCCAAATCATAACCTTAGCACCGTCGAGCTATATCGAGAACTTGGTCTTTCTGCTAGGAAAGGAACTAATACTAAGAATGGCTTGATTGAGAAAGGCTTGTTAAAAGTTGAAGAGATTCGTTATGACAAAGGATGGAAAAAATTATTAAGATTAAATTCTTGATAAATAAATTATATTATATCATATTCAAAACATCACCACAAACACAAAACGCCACAACATAGACCCATTGACTACGATTTCATTCCAGAAAAACTTCGAGTTTTTTTAGAAAGAATTCATTGATACACAACTAAACGGCGAAAAAAGTTTGGAATACCTTGTTTCGTGCAGACATCTGCATTGGAATAGGTAACACTCGCATCAAGCGAGAATAGGTGAAACCTTGTTCTTTTTCAATTTCTTGTTGATTTCCCTCGGAATACGTGTTTTCTTACGAATTCTATCATGGAATACGTGCGCGTTGACTGAAACTTTACTGAAACTCCCTGACGGGAAAGGATTTGACTGATATGGAACTTACTATTTTTATTATTTTTCTTATAGTGGTATGGATTCTCCTCCTTTGGTATCATATTGTTGCTCAACTCGGTCAAGTCGTCACTCAACTCAACCGAATCGAAGACAGAGTCGACTATTTGGGAAATCCGAAAGGTGCATCCGAAGAACCCTCCGAAGCACGACCGAATCATGAGCGTGACTCGTGAACACTGACTGAAATGATAGCGAACATCACTAGGCTCTTTTACAGATTGTCTAGGGATAAGTGAAGATAAGTGACCGAAACTGACCGACACCACAACCGACACCAAAGTCCCCCTACATAAAGGGACAACTGACATGACGCAAATCATCAAGTTCGAAGACCTGACAGACACTGCCTTTCGTCGCATGAATTCTCGCCAACTTCGTGAGTTGATAAAAGAGCTTCGCAGGAAGCCCGATGGACAATATAAGAGGGTCATCAAGCAAATTGACGCCCGCTTGGTGGAGATTGAGGAGAAGACTGAACGGAAGAAAAAAGACCGGGCGATATCTATTCGCCGAGCTTTTGGCTTCCTTGGAAGAAAGCGTCGAAGAAGGTAAGGGACTCAAGACATGAGGCAATGACCTAGACTAATAGTCTTGGAAGGAGACAGACATGAGTGCATTGGAGAAGATGATTAAAGCTGTGCGAAGTTTGGGCGCAGCAAGTGGCGAGAACTTTCTTTTGGAACTTGAGCTGAAGCAAAACAGGTTCAAACTGGAATTTCTCGAAGACCAGAAGGAAATGAGCTCTGAAGTGTTAAAGGAGCTAGATGAAGTTAGGACGTTTTTTTCCAAACTTATGAGTCAATGGAATGAACTTGAGAAAAGGATGAAAGTGCTTCTGATTTCTATAAGGGAAGCATATCCTGGGTGCAAAGAGGAAGTTGCTGAATTTATTCGCCAACATCCTGGGCTTTCGCAAGAAGAGATTCTCTCTGAAATGATAAGGGACCTTCCAGGTGTTGAGATGACATTTGAAGAATGGGAGAATTTTGATATCCCCGAGAAGTGGAAAGGAGTTTTCCATAATGGCGAGAGTATGAACTGATAGCGAACATCACCTATCTTTCTATTTCTATAAAGATTGGTAGGAGATAAGGGACTGGAGATACGACGACACCCACCCACAACCAAAGACCTCCTATACAACCTAAGGTAGGGAGGCAAGCAAAGGAGCCAATGCTATGAAGAAATCTTCTGGGAAGGATGGACGGAAACGACAAGGCTTTCTTCGTGTGAAGAACATCTGCAAGATGACTTGGGAGGAAGTTCGATTGACAATTGCTCAAGTCAATAGGGAGGAGAAAGACCCCAAGGAACGGGAGAGATATCTGAAGTTGCTTGAGGGAAGAAGAAATACTCTCAATCGTGAATCTATGGGAGAGATACGCGAATGACTGAATCTTAGGAGGTTCATGACCGAGGCTGAATGCGAGGCGGAATTGATTAGATACGACTTTAGACTCAAACCAAGGATGGGTGAGTGTGATGGAAGGACAAACTGGACGGAGTTCGGATTCTCAAACAGAGACTCTCGAAGATTTAGTAGCGCAGAAGGAAGGTATCCAGATTGACTTGGGTAACCTTCAGATGGCGGAGAGTGAGTTTCAAGGAGAGCCCTCGCAAGAGTTTCTAAATGAAGTCTCTAGCTTGGAAGAGGAACTTGAATCTCTTGAAAGGCGCATTAAGCGTATTGTAGGCAATGTTGACTCTATGGTCGGTGTTGCTGGTGTGGAAGATGATGAAGAGCCGTGGCCGACATTACAAACCAGAGAAAAAGGAGGCAAATGATATGTCGGTTAGAAAGAGAGGTTTACACCTCAGTGAATTGAAAGAGGAGCGAGAAGAGATTTTTGTTCTGTTGGAAGAAGCTCGTGCGAGCAGACATTGTTCTCAGGAGAAGGAGTTGGAGCTTGAAAGAAAACTTGCTGAACTCAATCATAGAATTTCTAGTATAGAGGTTCTCTTTTCTCGTCCTGGAGATGATGAAGAGCCGTGGCCGACATTACAAACCAGAGAAAAAGGAGGCAAATGATGGAAGCATTGAGGGATTTGATGGTATGGCTCACTCTTTTAGTGGGAGTTGGTTATCTCTTCAGCATTATTGCTGGAAGGTTTCGCCAAAGGGAGCGAGAACCTAGGAGGAGGGTGAATCTTTTCTATGAGAGAATGGAGGCTCAAAAGAAAAGAGACTTGTCTTCCAAGGAAGAGGTGAGGTTGCAAGAGAATGTTGGGCCGAGACTCGTTCAAAATGTGTCAAGGCTACAGGAGGTTCAAGGGAAAGGTTCAAGGGAAGTCAAGGGACCAAGACTTGTTAGAGATTCTAAGTCTCTTGGGAGTTTCTCTGTTGAGACAAATGAGGCAATAATCTTCGAAGACTCTGAAGAGGATATTGATGATATTGACGACGAAGACTCCCAAGTCCTGATTGGCAACGGAGATGATGATACCTTTCTTGTCTTCGTGGAACTTGAGGAAGAGGAGGAATTCATGGAGAGGGTCTCTTCTTCTGGCTTCACGGAAGGTGAAGACGAACCGACACCTGCTTGATTGGAAGAGGACATCGCTTGGCTTTCTTAATCTTAGTGATTGGATTGTCAAGGGATTCGTGATTGATTAACAGGCCTGCAACACCGCACCCCAATCTATGGGGAAAGAGAGATACGATATGCCAGAAGTGCCAACGAATGGAGGTTTGCCAGCATCTTCAGAAGCAATTGCCGAGCTTCTTAGAAGAGAAGGTGAGAATGCTAAATTCGGAGGATGGAACCTCTCAAAAGTGGAAGCCATATCTGGAGTTCCTTTTTGGAAGGCTGATTTTGAAGGAGCAACTCTATCGGATGAGCTGCGAATTCAAATTGAGGAGGCAGAGTTTTTACTCGATAGTGGAGCAGTCCTCTCTGAGAAAAACTCGTTTGATAATCCAAGAGTTCTAATGAAGTCTTAGTGGGGTTTTGAGCTTTCGGAGGTGATAAGGGACATCGCGTAGCATAACTTTAGTATGTTACGAGATTCGGGGAAGAAGCAGTGTGTTTTCGATTTGGAGATTTTCTCTAGATGGACGCGTTGCTTGGCTATAGTTCTATATTTAGAGCTACAACCATAAGGAGAGTCCGGTGAAACGGAACAGAAAAAACCTGCCGTGTTCGATTGAGATTGCCGTTCAAGAGTATGTGAGTATCCTCAAGGATTTGAAGGCTCTGGGAGACCATGAGGCCGATTTCAAGGAGGAGAAGAAAAAGGGACTTCTCAAGAGAAGTGAGAAGCAGAAGTGGAAGAAAGGTCTTAATGCGACTAGGAAGCGCATTGACCGACAACTCACTGAAGTTTTCTCTGGAATGACTCCTGAGGAAGTGAAGGCTGTCAAGGAGAGTGAGGCAGTCAAGGAGTTTACTTCTCGTGTTCCGATGGAGGTTAAACCTCTCACCATTGAAGACCTTCAAGAGGTCATGGGGGGAGATGATGTTCGACGAACTGCCATGGAGAAAAGGGAGGTTCAGGGAAACTCTGCCCTCATTGAGGAGAATGCCAAGCTCCTCAAGGGATTTGGAAGTCGCAAGAAAATGCCTCCGAGCATGAGTGGGCATAAGAGTGATTGCGGTCCTTCCTACTAAGAGGAGAAACAGGAAAGTCCCCTAATTTGACATTGGGCCTCTCCTACGATTTGAACAAAATAGAATAATGCCTGTAAGATGGGGATTGGAGATGAAGGTTCTGGGGAGAATCTTTTCTTAGTACCTGGAATAGGGGGCTGTTCGTGTAAGCTTCCTGTCCGTAACCATGGACGTGTCTATCTCCGATTCGGATGCTTGTCAGGTTGAGAAGGTCTACATTAGACAGACCTACTTAGAGCATTCTTGGCGTCCTTTGCTAAACCAAACTTGTGAAAACAAGGGCATCGGACGCCATCTTTCAACTCAGGACTAGTTTACCTGGTTTTGAGTTTCCTCCGAGCGAACAGTTGGTCTGAATCTACGCCAAGGTGCCCAACAGCGAAAGCTACCAGGCTAAGAGGAGGGCTAACTGTTCGCTCACTTACACTCTCTGGCTTGTCTTGTTTATGGACGGCTTTGGAGGATATCTCGCTTTAGGGAAACCCTGAAGCCTTTATGGTTTTCAGGTTGGTTGGAGAACGATTGAAAATAGACCTTTATGGTCGGCGATATCGTGCCATGTGGTGTTCCAAATCGCTTTCACTGGTTGTCCATTTGGACATTTACGGAGGATACGGAGATGAAGTTGAATGATTTTTTCGCATGCGCGCTCGCAGTACTTTTAGTTCTTCTCTTTTTCGTTGTGGGAGAGAGTTGGATGGATAGTCAGAGGGAAAGAAACTACCCCCACTACAATTCGGAGGTTCAGAGTCTAGGTATCAGTCAGGAGACTGAGGCTCACGTTGTCGGAAGGACTGCTCCGATTTCTATGAGGGATGAGATTTCAGATGAGGAACTGGAAAGTCTCAAGGCTTTAGTTTCTCAGAGGGATGCTCCAACGGAGGAAGACCTTTTGAGAGATGCGGCTGTCTATGGACCAGAAGGAGCAGAATCTCGTCTTCGTCGCTTAAGGGGGAAAATGGCGTTGGAGAAACTGGGGGAGATTTCGAAGACTACCTACAGATCTGGAAGGATTTCGAAGAGGGAGCGCCTCGCTCGTTTCAGAGCGTTTGAAGACCGTCTCATTGAGGCTGGAGGATTCGGAGAGGTTCCGGCTTCTGGAATTGATAGGCTGAGAAGGTTTCGTCTCTTTCAGGACTCTGAGGGCGTGTGCCTTGAAAATACCTATGAATCTGGAGACCCTGCCACGCTCCCTGTTCAGAGGATTGCCGGGATCAGGTGGGATCACTCTGAGGGAGAGGTCTGGTTTGCTACCTATGACTTTGAGAAAGGACGTTATCCTGACTATCTTGGGGCAATGGAGAATGTCCCTAGGGTTTGGATTTCGATTAATATCTCTGATGTAGGGGAGAAATTCCTGAGGGAATTCAAAGTGGGCGACAATGTTGCGTTTGCTGGACTGGTTTACGACAAGGAGGTGAATACTCACCCCCTGGTCGCATTTCCAGGGATTCCCTATTTTGCAGGGCTGAATTTTCATACCTCTGCAATCCCTGTGAAGGTCTAGTCGGTTTGCTCGCTGCTTTGCAGAGATGATAGTTTGGAAGGGGTTCGTTGTGGTTAGCCGGAGTAACGTTTCTAAAAAGCGTAGAAGCGTGTCTTCTTTAAAGGAGATTTAAATGAAGATGCCCGGCGCGTGGGAGGAGGATCTAAGCCTTTAGCACTTTAATGTGTAACTCCCCTCGGTGTTCCTTGTTGTTTCCTCTCCAAATAAGTGTACGCTCTGGGTACTCTCTATTTGGATAATGTCTACAAGTTGTGGCTTTTGCTTGACAATTGTTGCGACTTGGTGGGGGAAAGCTTCTTCAAAAGTCTAAGGACTACTGGAGAACTTTCTTCCCACCGAATACACTCCTTTGCCGGTCTCTTGATTAAAAGATTAAGAGCTGTTAAGGATAATTAGCTCCATTAGACGCCTCATCTCCCGCGTTTCTTGGTTGCAGGATGGCAGTTCTGTGAATGAAAGGACTAGTGCATTCCTTTTATTTGCTAATCGATAGCCTCTCTTGGGTGTGCTCCGAGATAGAAGGCCTTTTAGATTGCGTGAAGGGAGTCATTCACCCTAATATCGCGAACAAACTGCTTGTGCGCCTATCGGTTTAGCATACCGAAACCTCCTAGGTGCACCCTACACTCTGTTGGCTCCCCCCCGGCTAATAGAGCGTACGAGAGGTCTGGAGGACAACTTTCTCATAGCTGGGTTTGTCCTTGAAAAAGACTTTGGAAGGTCTCTAGATTTTTCGTTGGTGTCTCGTGTTGTGATTTGCTCAGCGGTGAAGCAATAATGATGCGGGACACCTTTTCAGAGTATAGGTTGGCAGTCTTGTTTCCCCACATTCTGGCAGGCATGGAGAGGGAAAAGGATTGCCGACCTATCTTACAACTTTCGAGATTGTGTCCTTGATTGGTTTGGACTGCTTGGAAGTGTTGGTGGTTGGTGATGAAGCACTTTTTATTCAGAGATTCTCTGGAGGGTGCTGTTGTGTTTTGGGTGTGAATCACTTGGAGGTGATTTGTTATGAGTTCTTTTCCGTTGTTTATGGTTCTCCAGACTGTTGGATGGATATTGTTTTCTGTTGCTTTTGGAGCGAGTACCACTCTTCTTTTGGTATACTGGGAGGTTGTAGTGGCCAGTGAAGTCTATATTGGAAGAGCTATGTGGACTTTTCTGTCGAGTCTCTTTCTTGGGATTGTTTTTTTTAGTATCGGGAGATACTTGGAAGTAAAGGGACGACGAGAGAAGAAGGCTTCCCTTGTCTCAGAGGACAGCCCTCCATATCCGACTAGCGGAGGAGGAGGATAGCTAACAAACTCTGTCTTGGAGAGGGTTCAAGATGACTGAACATCACCGAGTTTGCTCTAGAAGCATATTCGGAATATTGGAAGGGGAGATAAAGAACACGGGCTTCTGATACCTTAGTGAGGATTCTGCTTTGCGCGTACGCGTAGCGTAACCCAGGAAAGCAGGAAAGGTGATTTTGTCCGTTAGGGCCGGTAACTCTAATCTCGTGTCCATCCGGGTGCATGGGTTACCGGTCCGCTTCGCTATGGATTTCAAAATAAGGTGTTTCTTTTTTTTTGGTCTAAACCTATATGATTGAATATAGTATATTGTAGTATATAGGTTTGGTGTTATGTGTGGGGCTCAACACTTGACTTTGTTCAAGTGTTTCGTGCAGATGGGGAATTTATGAATTGTCTAAGGATGGACTGCTGGTGGAATGATTTGAGTGGTGGGGATAGGAAGATTTAGCAATTTTTTTTGGGTTTTGATTAGATGGTGGAAGAATTGATTTGTGAAGGAGAGTTAGTTTATTATGAGGAGATTTGTTGCCCATCAGGGCTTGAACACTTGTCAAAACATGATAAACTTTATATAATCGTTCTGCTAAATTTCTTTATGGGTGATGATTATATCAAATGGCTTTCAAATCTTTCTAAAAAGGATATCTCTCTTGCAGGAGGTAAGGGTGCTAATTTAGGTGAAATGTTTAATTCGAAGTTTCCAGTTCCTCAGGCTTTTGTTGTGACTACTGACGCTTTTTTTTATTTTTTGAAGGAGACGAAGATTCAAGATGAGGTTCGTGAGCTTTTAAGTAGGATTAATGTGGATGATACCGATGATCTTGCGAAGAAATCAAAGGAGATTAGGGAGTTGGTTTCAGGGGCCGAGATGCCCGAAAATCTTAGGAAGGAAATTGTTGAAGCATACGACCATTTTAATGTTGATTTGAATGATTTAAAGGATTCTCCAGGTGCTTTAGCTATTTTGAAGTCGGCTAGAGAACCAATTTTTGTTTCTGTTCGCTCATCTGCGACAGCTGAAGATTTGGGGGACGCGAGTTTTGCTGGTCAACAAGAATCTTTTATTAATGTTAAAGGAAATCCTGATTTGATTGAGAAAGTAAAGAGATGTTTTGCTTCTATCTTTACTGCACGTTCTATTTACTATCGGAAGAAAAAAGGATTTGATGATTTAGTTGGGATTGCAGCGATTGTTCAAAAGATGGTTGACTCTGAGAAGTCTGGCGTAATTTTTTCTAGGAATCCTGTGAAGAATGACGAGACTATTTTGATTGAAGCAGTTTTTGGTCAGGGAGAAGGAATTGTTTCTGGGAAGATTAAGCCTGACCAACATATTGTTTCTCGTGAGTTTGACATTGTTGGAGAGACAATTTCCGATAAAAAGATTGCAATTATTAGGACTGCTGGTGGGCAGACTAAGACTATGGAACTGACTCCTGAAAAGTCTTCGCAAAAGGTTTTGAAAACTTATGAGATTAAACAATTAGCAGATTATGCTACTCAACTAGAAAAGCATTATAAAAAACCTCAAGATATCGAATTTGCTATTGAAGATAGAGAAATTTATATTTTACAGACTAGGCCGATTACGACATTGAAAGAAGGAGATGGGAAAAAATCGGAGGAGCTTGAGGGTACTGTTTTGACGGAAGGTCTTGCGGCTTCCCCTGGTGTTTCTTCAGGAGTTGTTAAAATTATTCATTCTATGGAAGATTTGGGGAAGATTAAGGAGGGAGATATTCTTGTGACTACAATGACTAATCCAGATATGGTGGTTTCTATGAAAAAGGCGGCGGGTATTGTGACTTCTGAAGGAGGAGTTACTGCTCACGCAGCTATTGTTTCTCGTGAGATGGGAATTCCGGCTGTTGTTGGAACTGATGATGCTATGGAAATTTTGAAAGAAGGTCAGGAAGTAACGGTTGATGGTTTTAATGGGAAGGTTTTTTCTGGTCTGGCTCAGAGTAAGACTGTTGAGATTTTGCCGATTGTGGAAACTAAGACTAAAATAAAAGTTTTAGTTGATTTGCCCTCGTTTGCTGAAAGGGCTTCGAAAACTAATGCGGACGGAGTGGGCTTGGTTAGGCTTGAGGGGATTATTGCTGTTGGAGGAAAACATCCTTTGGCTTATGAGAGTGAAGGGAAGTTGGAAGATTATAAAGAGATGTTAAAGAAAGGGCTTTCTAAAATTGCTGAGACTTTTATTGGGAAGCCTATTTGGGTTAGAACTTCAGATATTCGAAGTGATGAATATTCAGACCTTGAAGGAGCACCAAAAGAGATTGAGAAGAATCCGATGCTTGGATTTCATGGGATTCGGTTTTCATTGAAGCATCCTGATATTTTGAAAGCAGAGCTTGGGGCGATTAAAGAACTTGCAGATAAAGGTCATAAATTCGGGGTGATGTTCCCACAAGTGATTTCTGTTGAAGAAGTTAAGGGAGCTCGGAAAATTTTTGATGAGATGAATATAGAGAATGTGCAATTTGGTGTGATGATTGAAACTCCTGCTTCTACAATTTTGATTAAAGACATTTGTGAAGAAGGTATTGATTTTGTTTCTTTTGGAACTAATGATTTGACACAGTATACTTTGGCGATTGATAGGGGGAATGAAGATGTGCAGTATATTTATGATGAGATGAATTGGGCGGTTTTGAAACAGATTTCTCGGGTGATTAGAGAATGTAAGAAGCAAGGCGTTGAGACTTCTATTTGTGGTCAGGCAGGTTCAAAAAAGGAGATGGTTGAGTTTTTAGTTAAGCAAGGGATAGATTCTATTTCTGTTAATGCTGATGTGGCAAAAGAAATCTCAGAAGTGGTTTTGAGACTTGAAGGTGGGGCGCCTGCAGAGGTTGAAGAAGAATCTGAAGAAAAGAAAGAGGAGAATGTTAATGAGTCTAAGGAAGTAGTTAAGGAAAGTGAGGTAGAATCAGGTAATGATATGGGGTCTGAAGAGGGTAAAGAGAGTGAAGATATTGATAATGAAAAAGAAGTTAGAGTGGAAGATTCTGCTATAGAGCCATTGGATGATATGGAAGAGATAGGAGCTGAGATTCAAGAGAGGGAGACAATTGAACAAGAGAGAATTAAAGATTCTATGAATCCTGAGCCGACAGTTGAAGATTTGTTAAAGGATGATTCTGAAGGAGAAGTTTCTGATGAAGAAGAAGGGGTAGGCGAAGAAGAGGATAAAGAGGTAGGCGAAGACTTTGAGAATAGTCGGGCCAAGGTAGAAATTTTTGATTAGAAGATTATAATCCTTCCCTATAATGCCTATCTACATATTTTGAAGCTTTATGCCAATAGTTTATTCTATTTTTGGAATATAGTTCTTTATTCATTTCATAGAAATCTTCGTAGAGTTTGGCTCTGATTTTATCTGTTCTTTGCGCTCTTACTTTTGGAGTTACTTTAACTGCATTATCTTTTTTATTTTTTGCCATATTGTAAGTTATTAAAGAAGTCTTTTAAGTTTTGGGGTTTGTGTTACCCCCTTTAAGATACGACATATAGAAAGCTTTATAAAGGGAGGAGGATTTGTGAGGATATGGCTTTAGATGATATATTAGGTGGATTGAGTGTTAAAGACTCCAATGGAAAGGTAAAAGTTAACTCTAGCTATGACGCTGAAAGATTGGTGGACGCTTACGAGGGATTAAAAGAATTAGATGGTTTGAATTTATCTACTAGTGAAGGTTTGCAAAAATATGTAGATTTAACAGGGGACGACTCTAAGGCTTATTCTGAAGGAATGATTAATAAGAGAAAGGAGATGAGAATTGCTGGAGGTAATGAGGATTTATCAAAATATGTTGAAGAGCATTTTAGCAAAGTTATTGATGGACTTGATGAAGATGTTCAGGCAAGTATCGGTTATACTTTCTGTCCAAATAAAGATTCTTCAGCAAACCATACTCAATATAATGCTACTAGGAAGGTGGTTCATGAGAAGAGAGAGATTTTGAATATGATTGCTAAAGACCCTGAAAGGTATTTTGCTGTTCAGATGGCTAATCAATCTCCTTTAATGCAGAGATATTTGGCTATGGATATAGGAGGATTCTTAGAAATTGAAAAGGACGACTCTAGTAGAACTGCTATGCTGGCTATTCAAGGATACGGGGCGAATAAATTCCTAGGGGTAAGTAAGAAGATTTTTGAAGGTCAGAAGAAAACATTCGAAGATGGTCAAAAAGTAATCCAAGATAATATTGGTGCCAAGGTTAAAGCCGAAGGTAAGAGAAAACAGAGAACTTTAACAGCTCATGAAACTACTGAGATTATTTCTGGAGATATGGATAAGTTGAAGAAGTTAGCTGAAGATAATCCTGGTGCGGTGATTATTGAGAAGTTCAATAATGAGATTTTTACAGGTGTCTTGGAAAGTGTAAAGAAAGCTAGGGCAGCTTCTAAGAAAACACCTTAATTATTAATCGTTATT
>CAYMMZ010000026.1:0-7278 GCA_964391715.1 Candidatus Woesearchaeota archaeon
TTTTTGAAATCTTCATAGACCTTTTGAGAAAATAGGCTTTTTAAGATTAGTGTTTTATCATCCCCAAAGTTTTATAAACAAACTTTTTTTCAAACTATTATATTAAGATGGTATCAAAAGTTATTGAAGCAACTGAAATGCGTGTTGGAACTTATTTAATATTAGATAGCGTAGCACATCAAGTCAAAAAGATGGATATTTCTAAAACAGGAAAACATGGGCACGCAAAAGTTAGATTTGAAGCAACCTCTATAATGACTGGAAAAAAGAAAGTGAATGTAGTTCCGGGACATGACAAATTCGAAGTTCCCATGATTGACAAAAGACAGGCACAGGTTCTATCAATTGAAGACAACACAGCAAGCCTGATGGATAGTGAGAGTTTTGAAAACTTAGATTTACCAATTTCTGAGGAACTCCAGGCAACAGTCACCGACGGAGTAACTGTAGAATATTGGGATGTCGAAGGAGATAAACTGATAAAAAAGGTAATGTAATCTATGGCAACAAAAATTCCAGCAGCACAAAACAGACTTTACAAGAATGCATTCGTATGCAAGGTTTGCAAACACAAGATGAAATTAGAACCACAGAAAATTCTAACAGGAAAGGCAAGATGCAGAAAATGCGGAGGAGCCGACTTCCGACCGGTCCGTAAGAAATAATCCAAAATTATTCTAAGAAGCACTCCTAAGAAAATTACTTTAAACTCCCACCCAAGATTTATAAACCAAAAACAACTTCATAAAAGATGGCGAGCTTCTGGATATACGATGTAACTTTTTTAATTCTATTTACAATTTTCATAGTTTGGTTTCTTAAAAGGAGAAAAAATGAATTAAGCAAGGAAGGAATTATCTTTCTGTGGAGAACTCAGGCAGGAATAAAAGCAATCAATAGCTTCGCAAAAAAATTCTCTAAAATTCTACATTCAATAAAATATTTTGTCATAGGGCTGGGATTTGTTTTAATGACAGCAATGCTTTGGATGCTTGGACAAACCCTTTCTATATATATAAAACATCCAGAAATAACTGAAACTATCAAAGCACCTCCAATCGCTCCACTAATCCCCTACTTCCCAAAACTTTTCGGAATGAGCGAAATCTTCCCACCATTTTATTTCACATACTTTCTAGTAGCTCTTGCAATTGTCGCTGTCGTCCATGAATTCAGCCACGGAATTTATATGAAATTATTCAAAATAAAAATAAAATCTACAGGGCTAGTTTTTCTAGGCCCAATCCTTGGAGCATTCGTAGAACAAGGAGAAAAAAGTTTTGCATCAAAGAAAAAATCTGAACAGATGACTGTTCTAGCAGCAGGAGTTTTTGCAAACACATTATTTGCATTAATCTTCTACGGACTATACGTTCTATTTTTCTTCACATCATTTACTGCATCAGGATACATCTTCACAAGTTACGGAATGGCCCAAGTTCCATTTGAAAATGTCACGGGATACGAAGAGGCAGGAGATTTAACAAAAGTTTTAGTCGGAGACCAAACATTCTATCTGGATGAAAACTTAGCACAACAATTAGAAATAGAAAATATAGAACGTCTAATAGTTTATCCAGAATCTCCAGCAGTCATAGCCCAGATGAGAGGGGCAATCATCCTCGGAGACAATGTAAAAATCAATAATCAAGAAGGCTTAAGAGAGTTTCTTCAAACAAAAAATCCCGGAGACATGGTCAACTTCAAAACAGAAACAAGTGAAGGATTCAATGAATACCAAGTAAAATTAGCAGAACATCCGACAATAGAAGGAAAAGCATACCTTGGTGTAGGACATTCAGACCCCCAACCTAGGGGAGCTATACAAAAATTCTTAAGAAAATTCATGTCATTTAGAGAAAATTCAACATACTACAAACCTACTTGGGACGGAGATTTGGTCTACTTTACATACCACTTTTTATGGTGGGTGATGATAATTAATTTATTAGTCGCACTATTCAATATGCTCCCTCTTGGAATGCTTGATGGAGGAAGGTTCTTCTACCTAGCAATATGGGGAGCAACCGGCTCAGAAAAATTCGCGAGAAAATCCTTCAAGGCAATGGGTTGGGCAATACTTGGAATCTTTATTCTATTGATGGTTTATTGGTTTTTAGGAATCATTTAATTTCAACAAAAAACTAACTAAAAATTATTCCGTAGAAAAATTATGATACATTCTTAGGTAATCAAAACTTTCAAAAACTTCTTTTGGAACATTTCCTGCCATCTCCACCCTAATTTTTTCTAAGTCATCTCTGCTAAGGGTGCCTATCGTAGGAGTAATGACCCTTAGTGGATTAAAACCATCCCAAGAATTATCTAATCTAAAACCATTCTTTTCAAGTCCAGCAACATAATCTAAATCTCTAGTCATTTCAGGACTAAAATTCCCTCTAGAATTAGAATTTAAAATCTCAGTTGCATAGTTTTCTCCAACCATCTTATAACATCACAACGCCATCCTTAGTAAGAGCGGTAAATCTAACACCAACAGGCAAAGAAAGCAAAGCAGATTGCAATGCCATATGTTCTTTCCCATTTCCAGAAGCAATAGAGAGTGCCACCTCAAGACCTCCAAACCTACCTTTCAATTTTTTCTCTAAATCTTTCTTCAAAGCAATCAAAGGTTTATCGGGGTCAAACTCAACAAAATCAAACGGCACTCCAGAAACTGTAAAATCTTTAGCAAAAGAAGTTCCAACCACAACTATCTTCTCCCATTCCCCTTTCTGCATCAATCCAGAAACCTGCCCCCAAGTTCCCTTCCCTGTAGATAACAATGCAACTAGTTCCATCAAGATAAACTGAGACAGGGTTATTTAAGGATTATTGTGTTTGGATAATGCAAATTTTTCTAGAAGCGAATACTTTTAAAATTAGGTTTTCATTGAAGAAATATGGTTTTAAAAAAGAAATGGGTGATCAAACCTCAAGAAATAAGGATCGAGAAAATGGGAGAAGCCCATATAGATGCACTAGAAGGTTTTTGTTCTTATGAGGGAGAACTAGAGGATTTTTTAAAAGAGGACGCCCTAGCTCAACAAAAGCAACATATTTCGGTAACCTATCTTTGGTTTAAAAGAAAGACTCATGAGCTTATAGGGTATATCACTCTATGTCCAGATTGTGTTAAAACTAAGAATCTTAAGGAAGGTCTCGCAAAAAAGATTCGCGATAAAGGTATTTCTTATAAATCTCTTCCGACATTAAAAATAGGAAGACTATGCGTATCGGATACATTCTTAAGAAAAGGTGTTGGAACTCTAATGATTCAATTTGCAGTACACAAAGCAATAGATATGAATTTTAATGTAGGGTGTAGATTTCTATATCTTGATGCAAAAAGAAATAAAGACAACTCTCGAGATGTAATCCACTTCTATAAAAAAATTGGTTTTGAGTTATACAAAAATAGAAATGGAAGGGAGACTCCGATGTATTTAGACCTTGTACCTTTTATAAAAATGAGAGAATCAACAAACAACCAATAATTTCATGTTTTCTTCCATTTCCTTAGAAAATTTTCTTTCTCCAGAAGTAACTCTAGATTTCTCTGCCTTTAACATTCTTTCCACAAATTTATTCGCTTCTTCCCCTACTAATGTTGGGGTAGACCTAATAGGTTTTGCCATAATCTAAATCTCCAAATTCACTATTTAAACTTTTATGGTGTGAAAGGGCATATAATGCAGAACAATAAGACATTTTCATCACCTCCATAGAAGATTCATGAAAACTTCCTATTTAAACTTTATTAAAATCCTCAAGGATTAAAATGTGAGTCTTATGAGATGGCTTGTCTCAAATTAAAAATTCCAATAAGTAGTCCGAATTAATTGAGTTAAATTCTACTTCTTAGAATAAATTAGATATTCAATTCCTACTGTAGATAAAATTACTAAAATCATCCATGATTGTTCTAACCAGTGCATTCTGGCACTAAGTCCTGCCGACTGACTAATTAATCCATAAACATTAACCCCAAAAAAATAAATAAATATAAGTTGGACGATAGCAAAAACCCAAAACCAAAGATTTCCTTTACCCATTTAATCATTAAAGGAATATATTTTAAAAATCTTTCTACTCGCCAAACAAAACCCCACAATAACGCTATCAAACCCCCCCCCCTCATGCACGAAACACTTAAGGCCTTGCCAAAGTGTTGAGCCCTCCCCAAAATCCCCATAATAACATTTATAAACCATTTCTCCTCAAAATCTATACTACAGAAGTTGTAGAAGACTGAACCTCCAAGTCGACAAACAAAATGACTTCTGTATAATATAACATGGAAATTCCAAAAGCTTTAGAAGAACTAAGAAAGGAAAAGAAAAGAAAGTTTATACAGACTTTAGACATAATTGTAAATCTGAAAAATTTCGACGTGAGAAAAGAAGCACTTAACACTTTCGTAAATGTGCCTCATTCAAACGAAAAAAAAATTGGAGCATTCTTAACCAAACATTCAGATGTAATAGATACAATCACAGAAGAAGATTTTGTAAAATACAAAGAAGCAAAGGATATGAAGAAGTTAGCAAAGAAATACGATGCATTCATTGCAGTTGCTCCAATGATGGCAAAAATTGCTACAAAATTCGGAAGAGTCTTCGGACCAATGGGAAAAATGCCAAGCCCACAAGCAGGGATAATTCCACAAGAGTCAGACGAACAAATAAAAGCAATGCTCGAAAAAATGGTCAAGGTAATAAGAGTCAGAAACAAAGAAATGGCAATCAAACTCGCCATCGGAAAAGAAAACATGGAGGATAAAGAGCTTCAGGAAAATATAGAAAAGGTTCTAAAGGAATTAGAAGGAAAATTACCTAGAGGAAAAGACAATATAAAAGAAGTTCTAATCAAATTCACAATGACAAAGCCAGTCAAGATTATTGAAAACATAGTCGGAGGATCAAAGTAAAATGACAGGCAAAAAAGAAACTCATGTGAGTGAGGCTAAGAAGCAAAAAGTTAAAGAATTAGCAGAAAATATGAAGAAGAAAACCGTTATGATTATTTCTATCAAAGGTTTGCCTTCCGCACAGTTCCAAGACATTAAGAAGAAATTAAGAAGCAAAGCAAAAGTCCAGGTTGCAAAAAAATCCTTAGTAGATTTCGCATTAGACCATTCAGGAATAAAAGAGCTACACGGATTAGTCCAATATGTAGAAGATAGCACAGCAATCCTCTTCTCTGACCACGACGCATTCGAAATTTCTGGAATCCTTGCAGATGAAAAGAGCCCAGCAAAAGCAAAAGCAGGGCAAATCGCACCAAATGATATTGAAGTTAAAGCAGGACCAACAGAATTATTGCCAGGTCCAGATATTTCTGCATTAAGCGCAGTAGGTTTAGCACCAAAAGTTGAAGACGGAAAAATTGCAGTCATGCAAGATAAGGTCATCGCAAAAGAAGGAGCTACAATCACTCCAGAATTAGCGTCCATCATGGCAAAGCTAGACATCATCCCCTTTGAGGTAGGAGTAGAACCAGTCGCAGCCTATATGGAAGGAAAAGTTTATGGAGATATTAAGATAGACAAGCAAGCAGTTCTAACAAGTTTAGAAGACAGCTTTGGAAGAGCACTACCTTTCGCAGTAGAAATTTCATACCCAACAAATCAAACAATAGATTATATAATTGGAAAAGCCGGAATTGAAGAAAAGGCAATTGAAGCATTAATCGGTGAAGAAGCTCCTTTCGCACCAGAAGAAGAACAAGCCACAGAAGAAGAAAAACCAACAGAAGAAGAAAAAGCCGAAGATAAACCAGAAGAAAAGAAAGAAGAAGCCGAGCAAGCTGATGACACAAACGAAGAAATTAATAAAAGCGACGAAGTCGCAAAAGAAGATAACACTAGTGAAACTAGTGCAAATAATACTGAAGAAACTAAACCAGAAGGCGAACCTTCTTCAGAATAAAACAAAATGGAATACATATATGCAGCACTATTGCTTCACAAGACCGGCCAAGAAGTTAGCGAGGACAACTTGAAAAAAGTAGTCTCAGCCACCGGAGCCGAAGTTGATGAATCAAAAGTGAAGGTACTTGTAGCTTCCCTTAAGGGCGTCGATATCGACGAAAAGCTAGCAAACGCATCCATTGCAGCGACACCAGCAGCAGGCGGAGCAGACGCGAGCGCAGGAGCAGAAGCACCTAAAGAAGAAAAGAAGAAAGAAGAACCAAAAGCCGAAGCGGCTGAAGGTTTGGCTTCATTATTCGGATAATCTTAAAACTAAGATTTAGAATAGCGATGCCAAGTCTGGCTTTGCTACTCAAGGAAGGATGAAGCCGCATCTAGCGGTCGCGTTCTTTAAGAATATGAAGCTTTAGTTAGGTTTGTGAATAAATAATAAAAATCTCAACTCTCTTTATGAACAAACCAAACACCCAAAACCGCTCCAATAAAATTAAACACTAAATCTAAAGCCGTATTATAATATCCTCCAACCGCATCCGCAGCATCTGCAAAGACAACCATTCCAAATTCAATTATTTCATTCAATACTCCAAATCCTATGGCTGCAAGAATAGAAAAGAAAATCAACGATTTATTATGCCCTTTCTGAAAATGCTTCTTCATCATAAAATAAACAATAATCGAAATCACAAAATAAGTATATGCATGAATTAATTGGTCATATTTTAAAATAAAGAAAGGACTCCCAACTAAATCAATTAAAATTAAATCATAAAGCCTTGTACCCCCAATATGAACCGCACCTCCAAGAAAATGCGTGAAAATCCAAATCGAGAAAAGCCATATAGAATAATTCGGAAGATTATAATATTTATCTGCCTTAAGCAAAACATAATACAAAAGCCCAACAACAATCCCATAAACTAAAAACTCATAATTTCCTAAATTAATATTATACAAGACCATCCCCAAGATAAAAAGGTAAGTCAACCGAACAATATTCCTCAACTCTTTTTTCATAAAATATCCAACCCAATCAACTTTAAAAACCTATTTTTCTCTTGGAATATATTGCCCACATCGCATAATGGTAGTGCACCGGTCTTGAACACCGGGCCTTATGGCATCCCGGTTCGATTCCGGGTGTGGGCGTAGATAATGAATCGAACTTCGATTTGCCCGAAGGGTACTTGCGAAGCGCCGGGTGTGGGCGTTCCAAACTCTTTTAAACACTTTCCCCTATCAAACATAATGAAAAACATCCTAAAAAATAAACCAGTCGCAATCTTTTTAATAGCAGTTTTACTTGTTTTGTTTACAATATTTGTAATGAACATGGTAGATAATAT
>CAYMMZ010000026.1:7378-12327 GCA_964391715.1 Candidatus Woesearchaeota archaeon
GAAAACACAAAAGTAAAACTTGAAACTAATCAAGGAGACATAGTAATAGAATTATATTCTGATATGCCAGTCACTGCAGGAAACTTTGAAAAGTTAGTAAAAGAAGGATTCTACGACGGCATAATCTTTCACAGAATAATTCCAAACTTTATGATTCAAGGAGGAGACCCAACGGGAACAGGAATGGGAGGTCCAGGATACAAAATCCAAGATGAATTTGTTCCAGGACATTCAAACACAAGGGGAACTCTCTCAATGGCGAACGCAGGACCAAATTCTGGAGGGAGCCAATTTTTCATAAATCTTGTAGACAATTCCTTCTTAGATTATGACAAAGAACCTGCCCAAAGTAAGCATCCAGTTTTCGGAGAAGTTACAGAAGGAATGGACATTATCGATAAAATCGCAGCAGTAGAGACAGGAGCCCAAGACAAACCTTTAGAAGACGTCAAAATAATCAAAGCAACAATTATCTAATTTTAATCGGCACAAAATCTCGAATATACTTCACAGCTTCCCTCATCTTTTTCCGGCTTTCACTATAAAGCGTCATAATAACTTCCCCTTTAGAAACCTTTCCTAAATGCCTATGTAAATAAACTCCTGCACCAATAGTCTCAGGTGTCCCAAGAACTCTACAAAGCCCATTAATGCCTTTATTACCTATCTCAACAATCCGCCCAGACCTCTTTGCCTTTATTTTTTTACTAAACTTCGCTAGTTTCAATTCTTCAATTCTCTCTTCAATGTTCTTCTTTCCATTTTGAGCATTCACAATTTCTCTAAACTTCTCATAAGCTTTTCCAGAAGTCAAAATTTCTTCAGCCCTTTTCATAGAGTTTTTAATTCCACAAAGTTTCATCAACTCGGCAGAAAGATGTAAGGATTTCTCCATTAAATCTTTTGGAGCATCTTTTTCATTTTTCAAAACTTTCAAAATATCTCGCATTTCTAAAACTGGTCCAATCCCTTTCCCTACAGGCTGAGAGCCCTTAGTATAAACGACCTTTATTTTCATCCTAAATTTTCTAGCAAGATATTTAAATTTATTTCCGAGCCTTTTAGCAGCAACTAATGATTTAACTTTCGCACCAGAACCATAGGGAATATCAATAATTATATATTTAGAACCGGCAGAAATTTTCTTGGACATAATTGAAGCTAAAAGTTGGGGCTCAACATCTAAATTTAACAATCTTTCAACCCTAATAATTTTATCATCTGAAGGTGCAAGTCCAAGGGAGCCTCCCCATGCAAGACAGGCCCCGGTTTTTCGAACAATTTTTTTAATCTTCTCTAAAGACAACTCAACATTAGAAATAGTCTCAACAACATCTGCAGTTCCAGAAGCAGAAGTAATAGCTCTAGAAGAAGTCTTTGGAAGTGTCAAACCAGCAGAAGCACAAATAGCCACAATAATAGGCGTCGTCCGATTCCCCGCAATTCCTCCAATACAATGCTTATCTGCAATATATCTTCCCTTAAATTTAAGTCTAGCTCCAGTTTTCACCATAGCCTTAGTCAATCCAACAATCTCTTCCATAGACATCCCATTAAGTTTTTCAGCAGCCGCAAAATAAGCAATTTCCGCCTCAGTTAGATTATTATGAACAATCTCAGAAATCAAGAGTCTCAATTCTTCCCCAGTCAATTTTTCCCCTTGCAATTTTTTCTTAATCAAATGGGTTGCATCAGACATTGAAGAGCCACTAACTTCCACATAAGATTTATTTTTTAATCCAAGAACATTTGATAATTCCTTAGATAACCCAATCTCATTATTCTTAACAATCTTTGGAAAAATATCAACAACGGCATAAACCTTTCGGGGACCAGTAATCACAATCCTGTCATCAACAAAAACATTCATTTTCTTAGAAGTTACCTCGTTAAGGATAGCTACAGGTCTTCCAGCTAACCAATCAAGATTTTTAATTTTTAATTTCATTTCTCTCTACCTCCTATTTTCTAAACAAATCATCCAATCTACCTTCTCGGTAAAATTCAAGAATAATTAAACAGTATGCTAAAATCAAAGGGCCTAAAACTAACCCTGCGATTCCAAAGAAATAGAATCCTCCAATTGTTCCAATGACACTAAGGGCTAGAGGAAGGTTAGACCTCTTAGATAACATGTAGGGACGAACAAGATTGTCAATGGTAGAAACAAAAATCCCTCCATAAAGTAACATAAAGATTCCTTCAAAAGAATTACCAAGCATAATTTGAGAGATACCCACAGGAAGCCAAACAATCCATGAACCAAGAATTGGGATAATAGAAACCAATCCGGCGATAAAGGTTAAAACAAAAGCCTTAGGGATTCCTAAGAAGAATAATCCTGCACCAACTGCTAGACCTTGCAAGATTCCTATAAGGACCTGTCCAAAGACTATAGCATTTGTAATCCCTCTGAACTCTTTTAAAAATTTTGATTCTGTGGCTCGTGAAAACGGGGAAAGAGAACTAATATAATCTGTAAGTTTTTCAGAATCACGAATCGCAAAGAAGAATGTAAAGAAAAACACTGCAAGCTTCAATAACAATGAAGGCAAATTAATTACCAAGTTTGTAAATTGACCAAGGAAAGTAGAAAAGGTACTTCCAATTATATTATCTAAATTAACAGCTACCTTTAAGGCAAGTTCAGGGTCAAGGAATTCACTAAGCATCCCATTAAAGTTATAATTTTGTAAGAAAACATAAGTTTCAAAAGTTTCCCTAACGAGAATAGGGGCAAAATAAAATATTGGAAGGGCTACTAAGACCATAAGGATTATAATCAATGTCGTTGCAGAAAGGTTTTTACTAGTCAATGCTTTTTGAAACCTTTTATACACAGGACTAAACATATAAGCAAACAATAAACCAAATGCAATAGGTAGGAGAATATCTCGAAGCACAAGGAACCCTAAGATAAACAATCCAATCAACATAAGGACGACTAATCCCCTCTTTACAATCTTATTGTTCTGCATAATACTCTATATTTTCATAATTTATAAACCTACTCAAATCCGTAGAAAAGATTTATAAACAGATTTTGTATTTCTACAAGAATGGTTATGAAAAAGATTTTTGACGGAGACTTTGATGATGAAGTACATTCAGATTTTTTAAAATTTGGAAGGGGAGAATACAAAGACAAATATTTGCTTGAGGGAAAAAGGCAAGCAAGTAAATGGGCAATAAAAACTGGAGCAGAATTCGTAAATTTTTTAGTAAAAGAATCTCTTGAAAAAGTAGGAGGAGACTTAGCAATAAAAGGAATTATAGTATCTACTACAGACCTCTCAGAAGAAATAGATTTTGATATTGTAAAAAAAGGAAACTTTCAAGGAATAAGAAAACTAATAATTAACACAACAATAAACCCTTCAAAGATTTTAGAATTAATGGAGAATCATCCAAAAGCCTTTTTTGCCTTAAGTTTTAGCGGAGACGATTTCGCACTTAAAGTAAAAGCAAAAGCCCCAAAGAGTGGAAAGCCAGGGAAGGAATCTGAAGACGGACCAAAAGTAGATTTCTGTTCACTAAAAACCACAAACAAAGAACTAGTTGACGAATTATTTTTCGGCATCGGAGATTTTAAAGAAGTAAAAGTAACACACCAAATCAATGTTGAGGGAATCGTCTACCCGGAAAATATTGATGATTTAAAACCGGCAGAAATTAGAAGTATGAGCAAAAGAAAAGGAACCCTCATCAGAAAAGTTGTAGCCGATGGAAAAGAAACGGTGACTGAAGCTAAGTTTGTTGCTTAATCAAACCACTCCAACTTCTCACCCCTAGGCAATTGCTTAATTTCATATTCCGCCTTACAAGCATCCGACCGAGACTCACATTCTTTACAAGCCAACAATTTCCCAAAACCTTTATGTCTAACATATTTACTCCCATCTCCAGAAGCATGAACCTCCATCCTCTTATCAATATCATTAGTCACCCCAGTATAAAACGAACCATCCTTACATTCAAGAATATAAACATACCAAGACTTCTCCACCATTATCATCAATAATTCAACCCTTTCCGTCCAGCGCAAGTAGCACATATAAGGGCAGTATCTTTTAGTGACATGAAATACCTATTTCCTTCTTCAAGAGTATCACTAAATTTCTCCCAACCCTTTTCAATAGTGAGTTTCCCCTTTACAACTTCTTCAGGAACCTTCTCTGCCTTCTCCAATAAATCTGCCCTCTTCTTCCACATTTTGTGATGATACAAATTCGGCTTAGCAGTTTTAGATATTTTCTTCGAACAAACAAAACATTCTTTTTGAGTCATCAAAAGTTCTTGCTCACGAACTGCCCACTTTAATTGAAAATCAGCGTCCTGAATCAAATGTTTATAATTTCCAACCCCTCCAAACCGATTAAACTTCATAGAAATCTCTTCCTCTGGCTCATCCTTATTCCGAACCTTTATTTCTCCAATCCTTTTACTATACCTCCAAACAGGATATTTCCGCTCCTTCCGAGGCGTGATAGAAACCTTCCCAATACGATAACCACGACCACCAGTCTTAATCTTTCCAATCTTCAAATCTTTTTTTCTGGCAACAGCCCGAGCCTTTTTCTCAGTAGTCTTTCTCAATGTAGTCTTCGCTCTCCGAGAAACATAGCCTTTCTCTCCAGGAAGTAAACTTGGTGTTTTGATTGCCATACTAAAAAAAGAAAAAGTGGGTTTATATAATTTGAGTTGGGATGGATTTGTTTAAAACAATATAAGAAATGATTTTGGGCTCAACACTTTGACAGGGTCTTAAGTGTTTCGTGCGGGGATGGGAGTTTGTGAAGGGTGTTCGGAATAGCAATAATTTTATATAATCTCTTCTCAACGGAAGATTATGGAGTCTATTAATGGCATCGAAAAGTTTATTGCTCTGACTGCCGGAGGTGTGGGAGCAGTGGGGCTAGGAATAGCGCTTGCAGGCAATTATCTTCTTC
>CAYMMZ010000027.1:0-11183 GCA_964391715.1 Candidatus Woesearchaeota archaeon
CCCTTTCAACAATATCTGTTAAGCCGCTGACTTGCTCTGCTTCTTTCCAAGGTGTTTTTCCCTGAGCTATTACAGCTTTAAGACTTCTCTCACGCTTTTCTTTATCACTCATACCATGAATCCCCATACCTTCTTCATATGTTTTACGACCACCTTTGAGACCAGCCTTACGACCACCCTCACTCCTCTCCTCATCACTCATACCATGAATCCCCATACCTTCTTCATATGTTTTACGACCACCTTTATGGCCTGCTTCACTCCTCTCCTCATCACTCCTACCATGAATCCCTTTTCCTTCTACATGCAATTTACGACCACCTTCCTGAAGATGTTCCCTTGCCAATTTTTCCCTTTCTTCAACATCAGGAATAAGACCTTCATAAGCATCTAAATTAAAACCCCCGTTATGTCCTGCATAAGCCATACAAATCCCTGTTCTCGCTACATTTACACTAACACTATATTTTAATTCTATGCCCAATTCTTCACTAATCTCTGTAGCTGTAAGTCCAGCCCTATACAAATCAGCAATCTCTGGATGGTCCTTTTGCAGGGTTCTGCCTATCTCAATGCTTCTTCTAATCGCTCCAAATTGTTCAGATGTTATATTTGTCATTTTAATTACTACTCTTTAGTTAATATAAATCTTAAAATGGGTATTTAAACCTTACGCCCTCCCACATCCCCTCGATAAGACCCTTAGTCCACCCCTCACCCCCCAAAAACATTTATAAATCTCTCCTCCTTAACTTTAACAAGAAAAGATGGTGACCAAAAAAGATAGTGACTCTAAAAAAGCCACTAAACCGAAAGAAAAGAAAATGACTGCTAAAGAAAGGGAGGAACTCCTAATAGAGAATTTTGTTGGACTTCAACAGGCAATGACAAATCTTTCTATAAAATTCAACGGACTCTCAGACAATATATCTAATCTATTAAGGGTTTTTGAAGAAGCAGCAAAGAATTTTGCACAAGGCGGAAAAACAGATAACAAAGATATGTTGAACAAAATAGATTCTCTTCTAAACCAGAACAAAACAATCGCAAAAGGCTTAGTTTTAATGGAAGGAAAACTAAGGGGGCAATCAGAATCTCCAACGACAAAATTTGGAGCAAATCATTCTGAGAACATACCTCCAAGGTCAAGGCAACTCCCAGGACTATGAATTACAAAGAAATCTCAAGAGAACCTTTCATAAAAGAATTTACTTTGGCAATTATTAGAGCAATAGAATTTCAAAAATTCCCTCAGCCTGAAAAAACACATATTGATACAGATTTAGTCCCCAAAATCTCAGAAAAAGTTATTCGAGCTTCAATGGGACAAAAAATTCTCCCCCCTAGACAAAAAATTCTCCCCCCAAAACCCAAAAGTCTACAAATAATTCAAAAACCAGGAAAACAAATAAAAAATAAAAAAATTTTTCAGCCTCAAAGAAACATAAGAAGAATTCCAATAGCCAACACTCATCAAAGAGCTCAATTACAATCTCTAGCTCCAAGGCCTCCAACTCCCATAAGCCCCAAAAATATAGATGGCTCAATTCTCCAAGATAAAGAATTTTCAAAAATAGCTCCATTACTTAGGGACCCTTCAGTCTTTTCAGTTGAATGTTCTGGACCAAATAGGCCTTTAACAGTTATGAGGACCGGTCAAAAACAGATAACAAAAATTATTCTAACAAAGGAGGAAATAAAATTAATCCTTAAAAAGGCATCCTTAGAGTCGCATATTCCCTTATTCGAAGGAGTTTTCAAAGTAGCAATAGAGAACATTCTAATCAATGCAGTAGTATCTGAAATGCTCGGCTCAAAATTCATAATAAAAAAACAAATTCCCGGAATCCCACAAAAACAATAATTTAAAAATCCCATATTCAAAATAAATCTATGGAAGACAAAATAACCAAAGAAAAAATAGACAAATATTTCAATTTAACAGAGAAAGCTCTAGAACAAGTTAAGGAAAATATTATTGAAGGAAAAGAAATCCAAGCTAAAGAAATAATTGATATGGTAACAAACTACCTCTCAGATGCTCACCACTTTGAAGAAAAAGAAGATTTCATAAACGCCTTCGCAGCACTAAACTATGCTCATGGCTGGCTAGATTCTGGAGTCCGCCTAGAAATCTTTGATGTTGATGATGATAAGTTGTTTACTGTTAGGTGATTCTTTAGGGAGGGCTCAACACTTGGGCGAAGCCTCAAGTGTTTCGTTCAGGGAAGAGGGATTAAGTAAGTCCTTAAATTTCTTTGACTAGTTTATTGATAGTTTAACAAGTCGTCACAGAGAAGAGACATTCATTAATTCCCCTTAACATATATTTGTGCGAAGCACCTATTTTGCCTTAGACACCTCCCCAAAACCCTTAAATATCCATCACTCTTTAATTAAAAATGAAGCAAAAAACTTGGGTGATTAGTCTTGGTGGCTCAAAAATTATTCCAGACGAAGTAGACGAAAAATTTCTATTACGATTCAAAGAATTAATTGATTCACACCCCTCATATAGATTTGTAGCAGTAACAGGAGGAGGCTCAACTGCTAGAAGATACATCTCAGCCCTAAGAAGGATGGGCAAAAAAACTAAGTCTCAATCTATGGAAGGCATCGCAGTCACAAGATTACACGCAGGATTCATGGCAAGATTTTTTGGAGCAAAGGCAAATGAAATAATCCCTGAAAACATGAAGAAAGTAAAAACTCTTCTTACAAAAAATCAAATAGTCTTTTGTGGAGGTCTTCGATATAAAAAGAAAAATACAAGCGACGGAACTTCGGCAAAACTAGCATCATATCTAAAATGTCCCTTCATCAACCTAACAAATGTAAAAGGGCTCTACACCTCTAACCCAAAAGAAAACAAAAATGCAAAATTAATTAGAAAAATTACCTGGCAAAAATTCAAAGAAATTGTTGATAAAATAAAATACAGTGCAGGGCAACATTTTGTCCTAGATCAAGCAGGAGCAAAAACAATCCTCAAGAAAAAAATTCCTACTTACATAGTCGGCTCAGTAAAAGAGATGGATAACATCCTAAAAGGGAAAAAGTTTGAGGGAACTTTGATTGAAGGATGAAAGACATAAACCTATTCCCAAAAAAAGACTCAATCTTCTTAAAAAAAATAAAATCAAAAACCGATTTAAAAAAAGATGAAAACTGCGACGGCTACTTCTTACAAACCTCGGAAAGTGAAGCCAGAAGAATAATTGATTCCCTTAAAGGAAAAAATAAGATTATCGCACTTCAAGGAGGAGACGACGCATTCAACAGAAGAGCAATTGAAACTCTAAAAATAGATTATCTAATTTCTCCAGAGGGAGGGAAAAAAAGAGACACTCTAAAACAAAGAGACTCTGGAATAAATCATGTTACAGCAAAAGAAGCAAAAAGAAAAAACATATCTTTAGTAATTTCAATGTCGGAAATAAGAAACCTTCAAAAAAAAGAAAAAGCATTGAGGTTAGAAAGAATAATCCAAAATATCAAAGTCTGCAGAAAAGTAAATTGTCAACTAAAGATTGCAAGTCTCACAGATAATAAGAAAAACACGACAGATGAAATTTCAAGAAAAACTTTCGGAGAAAGTCTCGGAATGTCAAGTGAGCAAGCAAAAGATTCGACAAACTTTAAAACAACAATTTAAAAACTATTTTTCCCATATTTAACTAAGATGGTGTCATTAACAGGCCTAGCAACAAATTTAATTGAAGGAGTGGGAAATCAAATAAGTCATTTACATGCAGCAGAATTAATTATATTTGAAATAGCAATAATTCTAATCATCTCAACAATTTTCGCATTTATAGCAAGGATGCTCAAACAACCATTAATCCCTGCCTATGTTCTCACAGGTCTCTTAATTGGACCATTAGCCCTTGGACTTCTAAAAAATATGGATTTAATCTCCGCATTCTCTGAAATCGGAATAGCGTTTTTGTTATTTGTTGCAGGTTTAGAAATATCTTTTAGAAAAATTAAGGAAGCAAATCTCAAAAAAATTGCAATAATTGGAACAATCCAAGTTGCACTAATATTTGCAATAGCAGTCCTTCTAAAAGGGTGGCTTGGCCTAGAGTCTCTTCAAGCAGCTTACATAGGTATCGTTCTAGCTTTCGGTTCTACTATGGTAGATATAAAACTCCTAGCTGATAAAGGAGAATTAGTCACACTCCACGGAAGATTAGTTTTAGGTATTCTCTTATTCCAAGACCTTGTAGCAATTATCGCAATAGCAGTATTCACAACAGGAGGGTTTGCAGTAGTCCCAATCGCAATCTCTTTTGGAAAACTAGTTGGAATGGTCGTAGGTGCAATGGTTCTCCAAAAATTCGTTCTAAACAAATTATTCAGATTTGCAGCAAAATCAACAGAACTCCTTTTCCTTGCTTCTTTAGCAGTCCTATTCCTCTTCATTATAACTTCATTCTTATTAGAACTCTCAATAGTTATAGGCGCATTCATAGCAGGAGTTTCATTAGCAAACTCTCCATTCAAACTAGAACTTGAGTCTCGAATATCACCACTAAGAGACTTCTTTGCAATACTTTTCTTTGTGGCCCTTGGAATACAAATAATCTTTACAGGAATCGGAGATAGATTATTGCTATTCACCGCAATCCTAATCGGAGCAGTCATAATAAAACCTATCATAACTCTCGCCCTTCTAAGATTCACAGGGTACCAACCAAAAACAAGTTTCTTAACTGCAATTTCCTTAGCACAACTCTCCGAATTCTCCTTGATAATTGGAATGCTCGGAGTCTCAGTAGGAGTTTTAGATATGTCAATATTCTCTACAATAATCTTAGCAACAATAATTACAATGTCCATAACTCCTTACTTCATAGAATACAAAGAGAGAATGTACAAAGTTTTCAAATATCCAATTAGAATCTTAAAATATCTTCCAATAAAAGAAATCTCTGGATATGAAGCAAACAAAAATCATGAAATTCTTCTAATAGGGGCACACAGAAGCGGCTCAGTCCTGTTAAAAGAATTCATGAAAGACAAAGAGAAACTATTAGTCCTAGATTATAATCCTGAAGTCATAAACGAACTAATCAATAATAAAATATCTTGTGTCTATGGAGACCTAAATAGCCCTGAGATATTTAACAAAATAGATTTGAAAAAATTAAAATTAGTAGTCTCAACAGTTCCAAATTACAAAGAAAACCTTAGGTTAATAAAAAAATCTAAAGAAGTATCTCCAGGAACAAAAGTGGTAGTAACAGGTTCAAGGATAAGCGAGACACTAAGACTCTATGAAGAAGGGGCAGATTATGTTATTACTCCAAAAATTTTAGCTGGAGAAGAAGTCTCTCGTATAATTCATCCAAGAAACCAAGATTTAAAGAAATCTAAAAGAGAACATATCAAAAGATTAAAAGGGATACACAAATTACTTTACTAAACCTTAAAAACTCTTAATCCATCAACCAATATGGACGAAAAATTGATTGCAGAATCACTATCTCCAATAGAAAAAAACCTAATAAAGAACCTTTCAAAGGAATTCTCAAATTTAGAAGAAATAGGTCAAGATAAAACTACCTCTATAAGGGCGACAGGATTTTTAAAAAATAAGGGATTAGTTGAAACAAAAACTATTGAAGAAAGAGAAGTAATCTTAGGGATTCTAGGGATAAACTATCTAAAAAAACAACTTCCAGAAAGGGTCTTACTAAATAAACTAATAGAGAAAAAATCAATCCTTTTCTCAGAAATAAAAAACTCGTGCAATCTAAATAGTAATGAGGCAAAAATAGCTCTTGGGACTCTAAAGAAAAAGGAAGTAATTTCAATTAAAGATGGAAAAATTTTCTTAGATGCGAAATCTACAAATATCTCTAACAAAATGGCAGAAGAACTATTTTTAGAAAAACTCCCATTAAATATAAATGATTTAGAAGAAAAGGATAAAATAGTTCTTCAAAATCTAAAACCAAGAAAAGAAATTATCGAAATCGAAGAGAAAAAAACAATTTTAGTTAAGTTAACTTCTCTCGGAGAAAAAATTTCTTCAATGGATTTAAAGGGAAATCTAATAGAACAATTAACTCCAAAGATTTTAAAACAAAATGGTTGGAAAGGAAAAAAATTTAGAAGATATGATTTGAATTCTCCAGCTCCAAGAATTCATGGAGGAAAAAGACATTTTGTAAATCAGGCAAAAGATTATGCAAAGAGTATTTGGTTAGAAATGGGCTTTAAGGAAATGACTGGAAATTCCGTAGAAACAAGTTTTTGGGTTTTTGATACCTTATTTACAGCACAAGACCATCCAGTAAGAGAAATGCAAGATACATTTTATCTAAAAGGAATTGAAGGAAAACTCCCAAAAAAAACAAAAGAAGAGGACATTGTTTCAAGAGTAAAAAAGGCACATGAAGGAGGAATTGATAAAAGCAAAGGTTGGCAATATGATTTCTCTGAAGAAGATGCAAAGAAGGTCTTAATGAGAACCCATACAACTTCTCTTTCTTCTAGAAAACTATACGAAATTGCAAAAACTAAAGAGTTTCCTGCAAAATATTTCGCACTAGGTAGATGTTTCAGAAACGAAACAGTTGACTGGTCACATGGATTTGAATTCAATCAAACAGAAGGAATCGTAATAGACGAAAATGCCAATTTCAGACAACTATTGGGCTATTTAAAAGAATTCTTTAAAAAAATGGGCTATGAAAAAATAAGAATTCGTCCAGCTTACTTTGCATATACAGAGCCATCATTAGAAATAGATGCCTTCCATCCCATCCATAAAAAATGGGTAGAACTTGGGGGGGCAGGAATGTTTAGGCCAGAAGTCACAATTCCAATGTTTGGAAAACACATTCCAGTTCTTGCATGGGGTCCTGGATTCGACAGAATAATCATGGAATACTTCAAGATAACAGACCTTCGAGACATGTATAAAAATGATATAACCAAACTTAGAGAAATGAAATTCTGGAGGAAAGATTAATGACAATACTAACACTTAACAAAAAAGAACTAGAAAAAAAAGTTGGAAGTATCACAAAAGAACTCGAAGAAAAAATTACTGAGATGGGAACACCAATAGAAGAAGTAACCAACAAAGAACTCTCAGTCGAAGTTTTTCCAAATAGGCCAGACCTCTTGTCTATGCAAAATTTCTCAAGAGCAGTCAACCAATTTACAGGAAAAAAAGGATTAGCTAAATTTACAATAAACAAACCAGAAAAAGATTACAAGGTCTTTGTAGATAAATCTGTAAAAGGTGTTAGGCCTCATACCGTTTGCGCCATAGTTAAAGGACTAAATTTGGATAAAGAAGGAATAGAAGAATTAATTGATATCCAAGAAAAACTACATAATTCTATTGGACGAAAAAGAAAAAAGGTGGCAATAGGAATCTATCCTTTAGACAAAATAAAACTTCCTATAAGATTTATAAGTAGGGGTGCAAATGATATAAAATTCAGACCCTTAGAAGCTAAGGGAGAAATGACCGGAAAACAAATTATAAAAAATCATCCAACAGGTATAGAATACGAAGAACTTTTAAAAAACCACACAGTCTACCCCCTCTTCATAGATGCAGAAGAAAAAATCCTAAGTATGCCCCCAATTATTAATTCAGAAATAGCAGGGAAGGTATCCGAAAAAACAAAAGAAGTTTTCATCGAATGTTCAGGCCATAATCTGCATTATCTAAAAAAAACTCTAAACATTCTATTATCTGCCTTATCAGAAAAAGGAGCAAAAATTTACTCAATGGAAATAAAAGATTCAAAAGAGGGAACTTTTATTTCTCCAGATATGAGTTTTGAAGAAATAGGGTTCGAGATAGAAGACATAGAAAAAACCCTCGGGATTAAATTAAAAGAAAAAGATGTAAAAAGATATCTTGGAAAAATGGGTATAGGGTATGTAGATAAAAAAGGGAAATCATTTGCATTAATTCCTCCTTATAGGACGGACATACTCCACTGGATTGATTTGACTGAAGAGATTGCAATTGCATATGGTTACGAAAACTTTGAACCAGAAATCCCAGAAATTTCTACAATAGCAAAAGAAGATTCAAGAGAGAAAACAAAAAGAATTGTATCTGAAATATTATCAAGTGCAGGACTGCAAGAAACATCATCGTTTCATTTAACCACAAAGAAAAACATAAAGAAGATGCACTTTAATTTCAGTGAATTTATAGAGATAGAAGATTCAAAAACAGAAAGAGACGTTCTTAGGATAGATATGCTAACCAACTTACTACAAATATTATCCGAGAATTCTGATTCGGGATACCCTCAAAAACTTTTTGAAATTGGAAAAGTATTTTCAATAGACAAAAAAGGAGATTCAGAGACAGGAATAATTGAAAAAGAAAGGTTAGCTATAACTATGATTGATGAAAAAACAACCTTCACAGAATTAAAACAAGTTCTAGATTATCTTTTCAAAATGTTAGATATGGAGTATAACTTAGAAGAAATAGAAGATAGCAATTATATCTTAGGGAGAGTTGGAAAAATAATGGTTGAAGGAAAAGAAGTTGGAGTAATTGGTGAAATGGCACCGAGAGTTATAAAAAATTGGAAAATAAAAATGCCAATAGTATCTCTAGAAATAAATTTAGATTTTTTATTTAAACAATGAAAGCAAAGAAAGTTGCAATGTCTCTAGGTATAACTATGATAGTTTTAGTTTGGGCATGGTTGGTATTAGTAGAGAAAAGTGATGTAATAGAAAAAGACGACATCGGAAATTTATTTAGAACCCCTCTAGCTATTCTAGATACAGAAAATCCTGAAGAAGAAAGTTCAAACAATGCAGGAAGCTTAGACGGAAGCGGAGTAACTTCGGATAATTCAGAGACAGGAGATTCTGGAGGAACCACTTGTTCAATGAAACAAATTTCATATTCCCTGATAAATTTCGTAGAAGAAGTAAAATGTAATAATTTTGTAGGTGATTCATGCACAGATTTTAGTATTACTTGCTCAGTAGAAGTCCATAACTTAGATGACTCTGCAGAAGAAGGGTTTTTCAAAATAAAATGGTCCGTTTTAGATAATTCAAAAGCAGAATTAGACTCAGAGATAATAACAGATTCAGTTCCTATAGGAGGATTTAAAATATCTTTAAAAAATTTCTCACTAATTAATTTTCAAGGATTCAATGAGCCAATAATTTGTTCACCAGAGGTAATCGAAATCCCAGAAAAAGAAGTTTGCAATTAGCCAAAATAACCATTCTTTCGAGAATCTCCATTCTCTTCAAAACCAGTCTCAAATTTCTCAATCAAACCCATAATCTCTGGCTTGATTTCTTGCCACTCTCCAAAAGAATTATTCACAAATTCAGCTTCACCACTCTCACTATAATTAGTATCTAACTTCATAACTTTTACCTGTAACTTTGAGAGTTTTTTGTATATCTCCTTAATCTTTTCTTTATCTTCCAAAGACACATTCTTCAAAAGAGAAAAGACAAACATCGGAGGAGAAGTAGGGTTAATCAGAGTTTCAAACAAATGCAAATAAGCAGACAATTTCTCATTAATAGCTCTCCTAATTTCTCTCATCAAAAAACTCGTTTCCTTTTCAGAAATCTTCTCAATATCAAAATCCTCGGCCAACCTATCAAAATTAGGCAAACCAAACTCCTTCTTTAGTTCTTCATACTCAATCGAAATATCTTTTTCAGATTCCATATACAGAATAGCCACTGGAGAAGCATTTATAAATTTAAGGACTCGGTAAATAATAAGCCTCAGTAGCTCAGTTGATAGAGCGTTACATTGGTAATGTAGAGGTCGTGGGTTTGATCCCCACCTGAGGCTTTCTAAGTGGGGACCAAACGGTTTGATCCGAAAAATTAGGTCTTCGATAATTTGAACATATTCGAAGACATGATTTTGAGCAACCTGAGGCTTAAAGGCAACCCACGACAGTCGCGGGCGAAGAATTTACGCGAATTTTCTCAACGAAGTTATTAGAAGATTTTAGTGTGAATTATGAGTAAAGGATCCCCACCTGAGGCTCACTCCTCATCATCCAACTTGACAGCGTCCACCACTCTTCCAGTTGTCTCCACCCCAATATCCCAAACAGAAGTAATACTTTCTCCAAGCCATCCAACATAGAGATAGACTCCATTAACAATCCCTCGAGGAGAGGTAATATCTACTTTTCCAGAATTAAAAATACCAGAAATTGAAAGGTAAAGCAAAAATCCTATTACAATTATAACAACTACCTTTATCTTTCGAGTATGATGCTCCATCTTAATAAAGTAAAGCCCCACAATCAGGAACACACCAACAATAACCCATTCAACAATCATACACATAATAAACAGCCATCTTATAAAAATGTTTTTATAGGGAATAACCTTCATTAATCCAGGTGATATCATGCAAAAAATCTATCTTTTCAGACACGGCCAAACAACCTATAATCGAGATGGAAGGTTCACAGGTTCAAAAGACTCAAAACTTACAAAAAAAGGAAAGCAGCACGCAAAAACTATTGCGAAAAAATTAAAGAATAAAAAATTCCAAGTCGCAATTAGGACACACCTTTCAAGGTCAAAAGATACTTTAGCTCCAGTTCTAAAAGACCATCCAGAATGTATCTTCATCATTGAAGATGACAGAATGATTGAGAGAAGCTATGGAGAACTTCAAGGAACTACTCACAAACAATTCATCAAAAAAGTAGGAGAGCAAAGTTATGACTTAAGGGTTCATGGAGATGCAATTGAAAACCTCGAACCAAAACTAAGAAAAAAAGCTGAAGAAAGGTTAGGTAAAGAAGAATACGAAGCAATCCACAGGGGATTTAGAGTTGCAGCGCCAAAAGGAGAATCATTCGCAGATGTTGAAAGAAGAGTAAGACCCTTCATAAAAGATTTAAAAAAATTTATTAAAAAAAATAAAGTAAATGTCGCAATATCTGCACATGGAAATTCAATAAGACTATTCAGAAAGATAATAGAAAAAGCAACAATTAAAGAAACCGTAAGCTGGTTCATTCCATATGACAAAGTTTTCGAATATAATGTAAAATGAAATGCCTGCCGCAAGATGGCGCTGGCGTCGGCACTGCCTCCTGCGGCACCTGCGCCGCCGCCGCCGCCGCCGCCGCTGTGAGACTCTCTAAAGAAGTTGATGGCATCGTCCGACGACATGAAAGCCT
>CAYMMZ010000028.1:0-11037 GCA_964391715.1 Candidatus Woesearchaeota archaeon
TACAACTTATGGAAGTGGTTTTATTATTAGTGAAGATGGATATATTTTAACTAATGCTCATGTAATAAGTAATCTTGATGTTTGGAAAGAAAATTTAAGAGTTGAACTTACCCTACTCGATTTTTCAAATTTAGAAGAGGGATACTATTTGGGAAATATAGATGACGATACTTATAATTATTATGTTTATCTTAACGATTATTTGTATGAGTATCTAGAAATAACGCCAAAAGTAGATTACAAAGTGGTTGTTGGAGTTGATGGCTATGGGGCTACTTCAAAGATTTATGTCCCAGAGATAATTGAAACGGAGGGAGGAACTTCTGAAGGAGTTATGGATTGGACGCTTCTTAAAATTCCTGCAAATAATCTTGAATATCTAGATATAGCAGATTCAGATGAAGTTGTAGAGGGCTCCGAAATATTTGTAATGGGATATCCAAGTATCTCAGAAGAAGATTATAGTGAAACAATTGATTTTAAGAATGATGTTAAACCAACAATAAATGGGGGGATTGTTTCTCACATTAAGGATGAGGGTTTGTATGAAACCTTTCAAATTGACGCTTCTGCTTCTTCGGGAAATAGTGGGGGTCCAGTTTTTGATCAAAAAGGTCTGGTGATTGGGATACTTACCGCAGGGGCAAATGAATATAGTGGAGGAATTTATAACTATGCACAAAGGATTAATGATGTTCTTCCAAAAATTTCAAATCATGTTAATATTTAAAAAAGGAAATGGGAATTAAAGAAAGTTGATGATTGAATTGTTAGAATAAATTCTTCTGGGCTTCTTCTTTAAATAATCTTTTTACAGTATTCCATGAGAAGCGGATTATTTTTGCGTATTTTTCGTTGTTGTAATTTTCTCTTATGAAGTCTTTTGTTTTTGGGTCGGCGGGATATCCTGAGCCGAAATTTACTCCTAGTTCTTGTTTTGATTTTTTTATTTCGTCTTCTCTTTTTTCTTTTGCGAGAATGGAGGCTGCCGAGACCGTTGGGTGGTTAAGATCTGCCTTGTGTTCACAGACTAAGTTTATCTTTTTTGGATTTTTTAGAAGCTTCTCTACATCTTTTGACCAACTTTCTATGTTTGTTGAGGGGCAGTCTATGAATGCAGTTACCTGTTCGTCAAGGTCTTTTGTTAGGCAGTTGATAATCATGGCTGTCTTAATGGCTTCTAAATAGTTGAGATTTGTTGAATCGTCTATTTCTTTAGGACTTGAGACTTCTATGTGGTTTTTGAATGTGTTTTTTACTTTTTCTTTTATTTCCTTTCTCCTTTTTGGGGTTAGGAGTTTTGAGTCTTTTGCTCCCCAAGATTTGATTATTTCATTATCTTTTTCTTCTGCTAAGACTCCTGCTAAAATCATAGGTCCTATAACCGGCCCTCTTCCTGCGTCATCTATTCCCATTATTTTTGCCATGTTTATTGAAGAAGAGAAAGCTTTATAATGCTTTTCAAATAGGTAGTTTTATAGCGAGATGGAGCAGTCTGGTCAGCTCGTGAGGCCCATAACCTCAAGGTCGCGTGGTTCAAATCCCGCTCTCGCTATTTTCTTTCGCGTGATTTGAACAAATTCCTATTTGTGCCCAGGTCTTGAAGAATACAAAAATAATTCAAGACCTAAACACTCACTCACTATGCTCGTTTAGGATTTGAAGCGAGCGAATCGCGTGGCGAAAATTTTGCTTTGAGTAATACTATTTTTTGTATTTATTACGAAATGTGAAATTTGAGTAAAATCCCTATTCGCGATTCACACTAAAATTTTGCCTAATGGATTAATAAGGCAAAATTCGCGCAAATCGACTCACTCGCTAAGTGTTTGGACAATAGGGGGATGAGAAATATTATAAATATGATTTTCTTAGGGATTTTATGAAGAGGAGGGATTTTTATTTTTGGGGAGGGATTTTGTTCTTGCTTTTGCAGGTTGTGGCTATTACTCGAAATGTATTTTCTAGTTACCTTTACTTCTTTTGGTTTTGTGATTTTGTTCCTTTGGTTTATGCTATTGTGTTTTTTTTGAAGAAGGATCAGGCGATTAAAGGAATGGTGAATATTGGATTGTTCCCCCAAGTTATTTATTTATTTAGTTTTGTGATTAAGATAGCTTTCGGAGTCTCGATTGTTAATGAGATGGATGTTTTATTTGCTCGAAGTGCGTTTTTGATTTTTGCCACTGTTTTGTTTCATTCAGCGACTATTTTCGCTTTCTTCTTTACATATAAGCGTGCGCCAAATATGAAGACATTATATTATTCTTTCTTTTGGCTGGTGGCAATTTTTGTAGTAACCTCCTTGTTTACTAAACCGGAAGATAGCATAAATTACGTGTTTATTGTAAGCAATTTCCTTGGTATCGATAATCTCTCGTTCCTCTGGATCCCATTGACTTTCTTGTTAGTGATCTTGCCGACCCAAGGTTTACAATATTTAGTTTCTAGGTATTTTAAGCGCGAGAGTAGGAAGAAAGCTGAGGTTTGATGTGGGGAGAAGGATTCGAACCCTCGAAGGCATAAAGCCACAAGATCTTAAGTCTTGCCCGTTTGACCACTTCGGTATCCCCACATAAAAATAGGCAACAAAAAGAGGTTATAAAATTATCGGAGAGGCAGGGGTCTTCTATTTTCCTTAAAAGAATAAAAGCATAATTGCCATAATTACCATTAAGATGTTTTCTAATAAGGTAACTTTTGTTAATGGGACTTTTATTTTTGTTCCAAGGCAAGCGCATTGGAATTTTTCTTTTTTTGATAGTTTAATAGAGACTCCAATTGCTCCGACGGCCATTATTATTAGGGTCACCCATGCTAAAGGAATTAAGTAAAAGTTTTCTATATAGAAGTTAACTATAAATAATACTCCTATTAGAAATTCTAGTGCCGGGTAAATTGCCGAATATCCTGGAATTAATTTTGCTGGAATGTCATATTCCTTGAAAGCTACAATAAATCCTTTCCAATCAATTGCTTTAAAGAGTGAGAAGATAATGAAGAAAATTCCCATATATAGAACCATAAAGTTATATAGAATTGAGAATGCAGTTCCGAGGAGGAGGATTACTCCTAAAAACCAGGGAAACGCTTTTCCGAAGGTGTCTGATTGATACCATAGGGTGTTAGACTTTTTACCATCGAATTTATCTTTGCAAGTATTACTGCAAAAGTAATAGCTCTTACCATCCTTAAGGGAGCTTAAGTTACTTACCTTTGCTTTTGAAATGTCAACGACCATTCCACAGATGGGGTCTTTTTCTTTTTCCATATTATTTTGGTTTTTACCTTATATGCCTATAGCTTTTAATTATTTAAATCTTAGGGGTTAAAAAATATTAGGGAGAAAGGTTAAAAAGTCTTAGTGGAGTATTAACAGATGGCAGAAAGGGCAAAATGTGAAATTTGTGATAGAATGTTTAAGGATGCCCATGGTCTAGCTATGCATAATGCTTCTAAACATTCAACTAATAAGGCTATAGAAGAAGAATCTTTTGTTTCTGATGGGTTAAAAAAGAATATTAAAGTTGTTGTAATAATTGGAGTTATTTTACTTGGGCTTTATTGGCTCTTTTCAAGTGTTTCTGGTTCTACAAGTCTTCCACCCACAGATATGGCAGGACATATTGAATCTAACCCTTCTTCCCATGTTTTGAAAGAACAGATGGATATTCGTGTGCAAAAGCATATGTTAGAACATGTAGATGGAATAGATGGGGGTAAGGGTGGAGTGATTATTAATTATGATTGTAAGAATTTTGAATGTGGTAGTGATTTAGTTGAGAAGTTAGAGGTGTATGCGGAGGAGTATGATTTTGTTTATGTAGCTCCCTTCAAGAATATGCCTGTGAAGATTGCTTTGACCAAGCTGAATAGGATTGAGACCCTTGACGAATTTGATGATTTACAGATTAGGGCGTTTATTGGTTAGAGTTTTTGAGAAGATTTAAAAGAGTGAGGTTATTAATTAAGTTAAGATGGGGAAAATGTTAAAGAATCCGTGGTTTTATGTTGGGCTTGGCATTGCTGTTATTTTATTCTATTTGATTTTGCCAGACACTTCAGGAGAATATGATTCTTTTGCTAGCTGTTTAACTGAAGAAGGTGTTGTGATGTATGGGACTGATTGGTGCCCTCATTGTAAAAACCAGAAAGCCCTTTTTGGAAAGTCGTTTAAATTAATAGATTATGTTAATTGCGATTTTAATAAAGAAACTTGTTTGATTAATGGTGTGGAAGGATATCCTACTTGGAAAATTTCTGGAGAAAATTATCCAGGGACTCAGCCTTTAGAGAAATTGTCTGCCTTGACAGGGTGTAGTTTAGTGGCGGATGTAGAAGAGTAAGTTCTTAGATAATTTAATAAATAGTTTGGAGTTTTGTTTTTTAAGCCTCCGTAGCTCAGTTGATAGAGCGTTTGATTCGTAATCAAAAGGTCGTCGGTTTGATCCCGGCCGGAGGCTTTTGGGTTTTTGTGAGGAGAGGAATTTAGGAATGTGTTTGAGATTCTTTGATTAGAAGGTAAGGGGTTTACTTTTTAGAAATCTTATCCTTCAAATCTTTTCCATGTTCTTTTTGGCAGTGTTTGCAGATATAGTGTTTCTTTGATGTTTCACCTTCGCCTGTTTTTATCATTGTGCCTTCCATTTTATCAAGGAATGTTGTTTTTATCTCTTCATTGCAAAGATTACACTTTTGTTTCATGTTTTTTTGAGACTAGTTAGTTTTATAAAATCTCCTGATTAGGGTATTTCATGATTGGAGATTACCTTAGCTATTATAGTGTTATTGCTGCAGGTGTTGCGATTAGTGCAGGAGTTATTCTGAAAATTTTTTATGGATTTGATATCTCTTCTGATTGGTTTTGGTTTTTAGCAGGGATTGGTTTAGCGGTTGAAGGATTGCTTTCCTGGAGGAAGAAAAAGAAGTTTGACAAGAAGTATAAGACTGTAATGAGGGAAGGGATTAATTGAAGATGGAAGTAAGCTCTTAGAGCTTTCATGCCATTATTGACAAGCAAAAATGGAAGTAGGTTTAAAAACCTCCATAACATTTTCGATAAACAAAAATGGAAGTAGGTTTAAAAACCTCCATAACATTTTCGATAAACAAAAATGGAAGGATTTGATTTAACAAAGTATCAGGAAGATGGAGAAGACCAAGAGAAGGTTAGAAAGATTATGGGGAAGGTCTTATCTGGGAGAAATGATTATGAGGCTATTATAGAGAAGAAAAAAGAGATTAAGAGGTGCAGTGAGTGTAATTGGGCGCTTGTTGGTGGAGAGAAATTTTGTCCAGAGTGTGGTAGCAAATGTTGAGTGGATATCTACAAAATGTTTAAATACTCTTTTGGCTAACCTTAATTAAAGATTGCAAAAATAATGGTGGTTGATGAAGATAGCGATGATTTGGCAACTATGAAGTCTATTTTAGAAAAAGAAAATCAAAAATCTTATGAGGCTCGTCTAAAGGGAAAGGTGGCTAATCTAAAACAAAAAAACCTTGTTGAGTAAAGTTTAAAACTCCTAATCTATATTTTAATTTATGCAATTAGCAGTAATAAATAAAGAAAAATGTAGACCAACTCTTTGTGCTCACGAGTGTAAAAAATATTGCCCAGTTGAGAAAAAGGAGTTAGACAGTTGTATTACTATTGAGAATCGTGCCAAAATTGATGAGAATACCTGTATTGGATGTTCGATTTGTGTGAAGCGGTGCCCTTTTGGTGCGATTGATATCATTAATTTGCCTTCGGTTGAAGAGAAGGACATAGTTCATCGTTATGGGGAAAATGGATTTGCACTTTATGGGTTGCCTACTCCTAAGGAAGGTGCAGTTTTGGGATTACTTGGTCGGAATGGAATAGGGAAATCTACCGCAGTTAATATTTTAGCTGGACAAATTGCGATGAATTTAGGAGGAGAGGCTAATGAAGGGAAGATTAAAGAATTTTTTAAAGGGAATGAATTGTTGAGGTATTTTGATTCTCTCGGGGATAAAAAGATTTCATATAAGCCTCAGAATTTAGCTTCCTTGGCTATTGATGTTAAGGTGATGGATTTATTGAAAAAACGAGGGAAGGTTGAAGAGATTAAAAAGTTGGCTGAGCGTTTGGGAGTCTCTAATGTTTTGGAGAATCGGATGGATAAACTTTCCGGAGGAGAGTTGCAGAGAGTGGCGATTCTTGCTGCGAGTTTGGGAGAGGCAGAAATATATTTTTTTGATGAGCCACTCGCTTATTTAGATATAGGTGAGCGACTCAGAGTTAGTGAGTTTATTAAAGAGATTGGAAAAGATAAAATTGTGGTAGTGGTTGAACATGATTTGCTTATATTAGATTATCTTACTGATTATTTGAATATCTTCTTTGGAGGGCAAGGAGCTTATGGGACTGTTAGTGGATTAAAGTCCTCAAAGAATGGAGTGAATTCATATCTTCAGGGGTTTTTGAAAGAAGAGAATTTAAGAGTTAGAGATAAGGAGCTTAATTTTAATTTTACAAAGAATCCTCCTTTGAGTGGAAATTTGATTGCTAGTTGGCCCGAGTTTGGTTTGAAATTTGATAGTGGTTTTGAGTTAAAAGTTCCTTCTGGAGAAATTCATCAAAATCACGTTGTAGGGATTTTAGGAAAGAACGGGACTGGGAAGACTAGTTTTGTGAGGGCTCTTGCTGGAGAATTGGCTACGAAGGAAGGTAAGTTAGATTTGAATTTAGAAATTAGTTATAAGCCCCAATATTTGTTTACTGAATCTGTTGAGACTGTTAGAGAGATTATATTTAGGGAGAAGATTTCTAAGAAGATGTCTAGTGTTTTTAATTTAGGAGTTTTGCAAGGAAAGAAGATGAATGAGCTTTCTGGCGGAGAACTTCAAAGATTTAATATTGCTAGATGTTTGGCGAAAGATGCAGATGTTTATTTAATTGATGAGCCTTCTGCCTATTTAGATGTTGAAGAAAGAATTTCTGTTGCTAAAGCGATTAAAGATGTTATGACGGAGAAAGAGAAAACTGCTTTTGTTGTGGATCATGATTTACTATTGATTTCATATTTGGCAGACTCTATTATTAATTTTTCCCAAAAGAAAGATATGGATGACCTTGATGACTCTACTGGAGAGAGTGGAGTTCTGGCCGAAGCTTCAGAGATTAGAAGATTTGAAGAAGGAGTATCTGAGTTGTTGAGAAGTTTAGATGTTACCTTGAGAAAAGATTCTGAATCTGGAAGGCCACGGATTAATAAGCGCGGTTCTGTGTTAGATAGGGAGCAGAAGAAAGATGGGAAGTGGGTCGTTTTTTAGGATGGATAAGGTTTTGCATTTGACATTAAAGAAGAAGTAGTTTGATGAGATTCTTTCAGGAGATAAAATTATTGAATATAGGGAGATTAAGCCTTATTGGACGAAGAGGTTGCTTGATTCTCATGGTGAGTCGGTAAAATATGATGTAATTTATTTTCGGAATGGTTATTCTAAAGATTGTCGCAAGATGAAAGTAGAGTTTAAAGGGTTGAAGATTGGTGAGGAATATGAGATTTTGCTTGGAAGGGTTTTATGGAGTGGGGTTTGAGGTTTTTTAAGGGGGATTTCGGGAAGCTTTGCTAACCCTAAATCTACATGGGAAATTTGAGAGTGCGCCTGTGTTTGATTAGCTGTTTGAAGGTTTAAAAATTGGTTTAATGTTTAGGGATTACTAAATGTTTCTTATAGATTTTGGAAGAGCGTTTATATTGTTAGGAATTGTTCCCTAAACATTAATAAACCCCTTTTCATTTTAGGGGATATGGATAGGACGAATTATTGGGTGGATATTCTTTTGTTGATAGCGTTCATTATGGTCTCTTATACAGGTTTTATGTTAATGTACGGAGATGTTAGTGGTTCATTGATGAAAGTGCATACTCAATCAGGGATTGCTTTGACTTTTTTGGTTTTGATTCATTTGGCTTTGCATTTTACATGGTTGAAAGTTATGACCTTTAGTTTATTTAAGAAGGAAGATGATGAAGACGAATGTAAGGATAAAAAAGAGGTTCCAAAAGTTAAGGTTTCTAAAGTTGTTAAAAAGATTTAAGATTTAAGCAGAATCGTTGTTGGTGTTGTTATTATCTCCACCAGTTTGGTTTGTTTGATTGTTATCATCTCCATTGTCCGTTTCGTTATTGTCATCATCTGAGTCATCATCTGTTTCGTTATGGTCGTCATCTTTTCCTTTATCATCTTCATATTCTCTATCTTCTCCAGTTAATAGGAACGTCCACCATGGACCTTTGTAATCTAGAACTTCTCCAGTCTCAGGGTCAATGCTTGCTTCATACCTTGCCTTTATCTTCCAAAGACCTAAAAATTTTCCCTGTTTATTTGAATTGAAATGGTAAACTGCTCGAGGGACATTGTTGTGAATTTCTTCCCTGATTTCAATTTCTTCTTCACCCTCTCCTATTTTTAATTTTTCGCGAGCCCTCATTCTTGCAACTTCAGGTAGAACTTCAATTTCTTGGTGGCTTCCGTCTGAAAGAATAGCTTCTAAAAATGCTTTGCCTTTTTCACCAGATAATCCTTTAACTTCTAATTTTGATTTGATTTCATAATTTCCATTTTCTCCATCCATTTTAAATGCTTTTTTGAATTCAACTTTTCTGATTCCATCCACTATTTTGGACTTAATCTTTATTTTCTCCTTTCCATTTACGCCTTCTTCTTCGTATTCATATTCAAATTCATCGTCATCATCAGAATCATCATCATCGTCATCATCGTGTGCATAAGCTTCGCCAAAACTAGCTAAGCTAAATATTAGAACAAACATCAAGAGGAATACTAGGCTCTTTTTCATTTTTTCATAAATGGGAGGAGGTTTATATAGGTTTTGATTGACAGAAGTTTAATAAATAGGTTTTGCGTTGTCGTTTTATGAACTTGATAGGATTTATTAATTTAAAGATGGGGGAAAGTGCTTTATGAAGGAATTTGTGGTTAAGTTAGTTAAGGCACAGACAGGGTTGTCTAGGGTCCAAATTGATTCTATGATTGAGGTTCCGCCAAAAGATTCTATGGGTGATTTTTCTTTTGCTTGTTTTAGACTTCCGAAGCTTTTTGAAGAAGCAGGACATCCAGTGCCTTCGAATAAAAATCCTTTAGTTATTGCAGAAGATTTATGTAAGACTTTTAGAAAAAAATTACCTAAAGAGATTAGTAATGTTGAGAGTTTGGGGGGCTATGTGAATTTTTTTGTTGATAAAGAGATTTTGTTAAAAAGAGTTTTGAAAAATTCTTTTTCGAAAGATTGGGGAAGTTTGAAGCTGGATAATAGGAAGGTTGGGATTGAGTATCCGGGACCTAATACTAATAAGGCTCTCCATATAGGGCATCTTAGAAATATTTCTATTGGAGAATCTATTTCTAAAATTAACAAGGCTGTTGGAAATAAGGTTTATCATTTGAATATTTATAATGACAGGGGGATTTTGATTTGCAAATCTATGATTGCCTATGAGAAGTATGCTTCTGGAAAAACCCCTGCGTCTGAGAATGTTAAGGGAGATAAATTTGTTGGAGACCTTTATGCTAGGTTTAGTAAGGAGAGTGAAAAAAATAAAGATTTGGAAATTTTGGCTCAGGAGAAATTAAAGTTATGGGAGGCTGGAGATAAAAAAACTCTTGCTCTTTGGAAGAAAATGAATTCTTGGACTTATAAGGGGATGCAGGAGACTTTTGATGTTTTTGGTCTTTCTAAGATTGATAAAAATTATTATGAGAGTGAGATGTATAAACATGGGAAGGAAATTGTTGCAACTGGGTTGAAGAAGGGGCTTTTTAAAAAGAAGGAAGGGGCAGTGGTTATAGATTTGGAAAAGGAAAAGTTGGGAGAGAAAGTTCTTTTAAGGGCTGATGGAACTTCGCTTTATGTGACGCAGGATTTGTATTTAGCTGAAAAAAGGGTTAAGGATTTTAAGCTTGATTCTTCTTATTATGTTGTAGGGAATGACCAAGATTATCATTTTAAAGTTTTGTTTAGCATTTTAGATAAGCTTGGATTAAAAAAAGATTTGAGACATTTATCTTATGGGATGGTGGCTTTGCCTACTGGAAAGATGAAGTCTCGTGAGGGAACTGCTGTTTCTGCTGATGAATTGATTTCTAATACTCAAGAACTTGCGAGAAAGGGTCTTACTGGAAGAGGGACAGAACTCTCTAAGAAAGAATTGGAGGAGAGGTCCTTGAAGATTTCTTTGGCGGCCATTAAATATACTTTGTTGAAAGTTGATATAAGAAAGAAGATTATTTTTAATCCGAAAGAGGCTTTATCTTTTGAAGGAGATACTGGACCTTACTTGCTTTATAGTTATGCTCGGGCGAACTCTATTTTAAAAAAAGTTAATGGTCGTCCTAAGGTCAAGATTATGGACATGAAGGATAGTGAGATTCGGTTGCTCAAAAAGATAGATTCTTTTGAAGGTGTGGTTGAAAGGGCTTATAGAAATCTTAGTCCTAATTTGATTGCTAATTATTCTTTTGAATTGGCTCAGATGTTCAATGAGTTTTATCATGCTTGCCCTGTTTTAGGGTCGGTGGAAGAAGGGTTTAGGTTGAAGTTGACGGAAGCTTTTTCTAGGACTTTGAAGAGGAGTTTGGAGTTGTTGGGGATTGAAACGCTTGAAGAGATGTGATGTTTGTTTTGGGGTTGGCTTACCGCGAACACTTGACTTCGTCTAAGAGTTCGCTTGATGAGGGGAATTTAGGAGGATGTTAGTGGGTTTTGTCGTTGGTTGGTAGTGATTTTTTTGGGGAAATATTAAATAGGGGTTTTTGTTGGAGGAGTTATGAGTAAAGTAAGCGTTCCCTCAAGATTCGAGAAAGGTTTCACAGCAGACTTAGTTAAATCAGATGTTTATAAGGCAGTAGAAAAAGGCACAGCAGAAAAATTCGGAGAAGATTCTCAAGCTTACAAGACAATCACAAAAGGAATAAACGCAGAAAATGGAACAGGTTCACAATTTTTCTTTAATACCGAGACTGGACTATATTTGCCTGAAGGTG
>CAYMMZ010000029.1:0-10748 GCA_964391715.1 Candidatus Woesearchaeota archaeon
AAAGAGCGGATAAATCTGAGAATATTATTTCTTACCTTTCTATGATGGTTCAAAAAATTCTAGATTATCTTTTTGATGAGACGGAATCTAAAGGAAAATTTTAGATTATTTTTCTCTTAATAAAAAATTGCCCTATTATCTTATATTTTGATTCATATTATTTGGCACATAAAAGTGTTTGAACTCTCGTTACTTCTTGAAAAAAAGGGAAAAAAGAAAAAAAAAGAAAAAAGAAAGGAAAATAAATTCCTTCTTTAAATTTTGGATTAAGCAACAACTAAGGTAGCTTCAGTAGCAGATGTTCCTGTATATTTGTTACCAATTGTAGTGTCAACACTAGCTCCATTGTTAAGCAAATATGTAGTAGCCTTAGTAGTATCTTCAGCGTTGTAACCTGCGACTAAAAGTGCAGTTGAACCGCTTCTTGCAAAGGACTCAATTAAGAATCCACCTGCAGCAACACCAGTTTGAGCTGTGAAAGCATCTCCTCTGTATGCACCGCCAAGTAATTCAGCAGCAACAGAGTTGATAGCAGAACCACCAACAACTACTAAATTCTTACCAGCAACAGTAGAAACCTCAGTATCCATAACAGTCATTACACCAGCGCTTCCGCTTGTAGATGCCGAAGCCTCTCCAAGGAAAATCTGTGCGTAAACTTGGTTATCTGGATAACTTATTATAGATGTTTTTTGGCTTGATGTGCTTGAATCAGTTGTAACTAGTGTTCCCCACCAATCTACTTCCTTTTCAATATCACTATCACTTGCCATTGTAGCAGACCAGTGTGAATCAGATGCAAAGAATACATCGTTTACACCAACACCATCGGTTGAAGAACCTGCAGGGTTCTGTTCAAGATCCACAAATAGTGGCTTGTACTCATTGGAGTTGTCTTGTTCTTCCCAGAATAAAACACCTGGATGTAGTTGATCAACTGGACCAATTACAGAGGCTCCAGAACTTTGAGCAACTCTCAAGATACCAATTCTGGTTAAGTTTGCCGCAGCAATTGTACCAGAAGTGTTAAGATCTTCAAAGTAGTAAGTAATGTCTCCTAGAGTTGCGTTAGCAACATAGTACTGAGCATCGACAACTGCACCGGAATGATTACCGATAACTGCTGTTGCGTCACCACCTGAAATAGACCAATTACCTCCTTGACCATTTTGGGCACTATCTAAGTCCAAATATGTAAATGTCAAGTCACTATATCCGTCTCCGTCTGGAAGACTTAATGTGATAATTTGATTTTGATTGCCAAAGGCATTATCAAACTTACCTAAGTCTAAAGTTATTGGATAATAAAGAGCAAGCTTTGCACCATTTGCTGTTTGGATTGTAGGCCAAGCAACTAAGGTGTTTGCATTGTCTGAATCTCCAGTTGGATATTTAAATTGAACTCTTCCGGCATCACCGTCACCCCTAAAGGTAATTGTGTATTCTTTTCCATCAATGTTCAATTTTCCAGTACCCTCTGAACTGAATGTAGCTTCTGTAGTTGTTCCACTCATAACATCTCTAACAGTTATTTTATCATCTGTAGCGTCTGTTCCTGTATCATTACTTATTTGAGTAACCTCTAATAAGTGTCCGTAATCTTCATTTCCTAGAACCAAAAATTGATTCTCAGAAATATTCTCCATTTCTCTTACATGGATAGTATAGTTACCATCATCACCTAAGAAGAATTGTTGACTTGCATTGTATGCAAAAAGGAAACTTCCTGCATTTGCATCACTATCTGTGAATGCAATGGACATACCTTTATCTCCAGAATTTTCTATAGAGATTGTCTCTCTTGTAGAATCATCTAGGTTGGAGTTTAGTCCTGCGAAATCAACTTTGAAGCTACCGAATACGGGGTCAAGGAATTCTGTTCCTGGAACTACTGCATCATCACTAGACCTTGCTCTGAAATAAGAAACTCTTAGTTCAGTCAAACTTCCTACTGGATCTCCAGAATCTGTTCCTGTGATAAACACATTTGTTCCATCTACAGGATCATCATCAGAACCTTGCTTAACCTTTGCACCATTGGTAAAGGTAAGCTTATTTGCTCCAACAAGAATGCTCGCACTAACCTGGTCTAGAGCAGTATTTTCATCTGCTCTTTGAACCGCAATGTCAATTCCACTAATTTTCTTAGAAGAACCTTCATTGATTTCTTTACTATCTCCATTTACGGAAACAGTTGCAGCACTATCACTTGCAGAAACTAATTCTACAGTGTAGCTTGCTCCATCAATTACTACAGTTTCAATAGGATTTGGGTTACTTCCTCCTGCTCTTAAATCTACTTCTTTTGCAGAAGCAAATAGAACAAGATTGTCACCATCAGTAGCAGTACTAATCACGAAATCTCTTCCGAAGAGTTTTATTGTCTCTCCTTCAGAATCAGAGTGATTGAATGCAATTGCAGGAGATGTGAAAGACGCATTATAGAAATAATTTGTTCCTTCGTCACTTCCTAGGCTGATACCCATAACTGGGTCATTACTACTTTTTGGCTGCTTTGAAAAGATAACCTTTCCTTTATTATCATCTCCAGCTGCACTTCCAGGACCAAATTTAATTGTAGATGTTAATTTTGCATCAACATTCCCTGAAAATGTGTAATCTCCTAAAACTGTTGGCAAATCATTTTTTGTAAAAATGGAATTTGCTGTGTTTAAGGAAGTATTTAACCAAATTCTGGTTGAACCGGAATCTAAAGATACCACTTCACCAGTTGTTGTAACTGTTCCGCCTGTTCCAGTAGATGCAGCATCTAAATTAGATGCAATATCTGTTGCCGCTAGCATATCTGCTTCAGCTGCTCCAGAACCATAAACGATTGCTGTATTGCTTGTAAAAGGTGATGGGTAAGCTGCAGCGGCAGCGATGCCTGCTGTAGAACCAATCAATAAACCTGTTCCTAATACTGTTATAGCTTTTTTGAATATTTTTTTCATTATTTTTTAAACCTCCTTTCAGAACCATTAGTTTAGCCGCCAACTTCTTGGCCGTGCAAATGCACGTTCAGATTTTCTAATAGCCTGGCCGGTTCTCATAACTAGGGAGCGTTATAAGTTTGTAATCACTTGTATCCCTTTATGTACACTGACTAGTCAATGCATTATTGATAAACAATAACGCTTGAATAGAAAACTCTCTTTTTGTTTATAAAGCTTATCTTTGACCGTCTAAAAAACATGTTTTATAAGGTAATTTTAGGTAGTTTGTTTATAAAGCTTGTGTTGTTACATTTTAGTGTGACATTTTATTAAAGGCTTTTTAGAAGTGCTTAACAAATATAAGGGGTAAAATTCCCCATATCTCTAAAACATAAACTTTATATATCTAAGTAAACTTCCCCCATATAGGTTTTATTAGAAAATGGCTTCAAAAAAAAGGACTAAGATAAGGTATGTTGATGTAAATGTTAATAAGGGGAATTTTGTTTCAAAGTTAATTGGGGGAGATAAATCTCATGATTTCTCGGATGTTAAACTCTTGAGAAGTCTCTTGAGTAATGAAAAATCTCGGATTCTCTATGCACTTAAATCAAAGAGTCCGAAATCTATTTATGAGCTTGCTAAAATTTTGAAACGGGATTTTAAGTCTGTTAGAGAAGATGTAAAGGTACTTGAAAGATTTGGGTTTATAGAATTTCATTTAGAAAAGACTGGGAAAAGAGAATCTTTGAAGCCTGTTTTGTTAATTGATAAGCTTGAGATTGTTATAAATATCTGATGGTTGATTTTAGAGCGAGGGCTTCACGCTTGACTTTGTCTAAGCGTTTCGCACAGAGGAATTTAGTAATCTGTTTGGGTCTTTGATTAGCTGGTAGAAGTTTCTTGAAGGAGAAATTAGGTGGTGAAGTTTTTTGGATAGATTTAGACTTATGGTAACATTGTTCTGAAATTTTATGCCTTGCATACTTTCATCCTAATGACTAGTTTGTCTGAGCCGGAGATTATTGTTTTTTGTGTTGTGGAGACTGTTTGATTACATCCGCCTTCAGACACTCTTAATATACCTTTTTCTCCATCGTTTTCTCTTTCTAAGAAATCTAATTGGTATGAACTAATTGTTGCTTCGGTTTCTAGTAGCATTCCTATGGTTTTTTCTAATTCTTTTTCAAGATATTGACAGGTATTTTCTTCTATGTTCGTGCAGGTTTTTCCCTTGTAGCAACTTTTGAATAAATCTTGGAAATTCTCGTATTGAGGTTCAAAGGATATTGCGCACCCTGTTGTTTTTTTCATTAGGGTGTCTAGCAAATTTTCTACTTCTACGCTGTTTTTTTCTGTTGGGGTATCTCTTAGAGTGATTACTAAAAAAACCATGAGTCCTACGACTACTAATGCGACTATTAAAACGAACCCTACGATTTCTTGTTGTGCTTTATTTTTCATTGATATTTCTCCCGACCACTAATTTTGCAATCTCGCAATTATCATAGACGTATCCTGTCTCCTTCCTTTTTTCACAGACTGAAACATAAGTAGAATATTCTTCTGAGTTTTTTTGCCCATTATCGAATAGTTCGAAGTAATTGCAGTTTATTCCAGGACATTGGATTATTTCTTTTGAAGTTGAGATAATATAGACTTTTATAGAAGAGACTGGCCAAAAATCGTCATACTTTTTTCCAAATTCTCCGGACATGACTTCTAATTTGTCTTGGTCTAAACAAAGGTTTTCTCTTGAGTCACAGTTTAGTTCTGGCATGTTGGCTATGACGGAGAGAGAGGAAATTGCTTGTTCTTTTTGGAGTTCTGCCGAAGTTCCTTGTAAGTCTGCGAATTGGACCCTAAGGAAGAAGATTCCTACGAGAATAAAGAAGAAAAAGACTGCGACTATCATGAACGCCATTTGTTGAATTTTCATTTGTCCTGCCTTTACCATAGTCTGCAAAGCTCCCTACTATTTTGTTTGTCAATTTGTCTTGCTGTAGATTCTAATGAAGCTACTTCGCTTGCTTTTGAAACTTTCATTAAATCTGCCCATTGGGCTAATGGGATTTTAAGATTTGAATCGCAACCTCTAATGTCCATTAAATCTGCCTTTTGTATCAATCCTTCTGCGATTTTTCCAGACCTATAGAATAGCCTTTCTACATTGCATTCATAGTTTTCTTTTTCTGAGAATATTGCTGCATACATTAAGTTCCCTGTGAATCTTTGGGATTCTCCTGATTTTTCTACTGTTCCTTCGTTGTATTGGCCTGTTCCATAGACATTTATATCGCAATCTGGTCCTCCTTTGAAGCAGACATTTATTGGGTCTTTGATGGTGCATCCTTCTTCAGATTCTGTTGCAAGTTGAATGTTTGGGATGTTTAGACCTTCTAGATCTTCTAGTACTTTATCTGGAGAGTCAAAGAAGCAATATTTTTTTGGTGTTATGAATACTAAGTCTGATACTTTGTAAGGAAGATAAAAAGGTTTTGAAAAGACGTAGTATTCTTCTCCGGTGTTTTTTTCGTCTGAGAAGATGTATTTATTTTGAATTGAAGTGGCTGCTCCTGGGAGATTCCATTCGTCTCCTATGTTGGAGCGTGTAGAAACAGATAATTGATTTTCTCCAAATCCTTTGCCTTCACCTTCGCTGAAGCAGACATTGTTTATTCTTGTTTCCTTTGGGAAGGAGATTTTTCCAAATGAGCCTTCGGAGAATCCTGCTTGAAGTGGGTCTGTTAGAATTGAGATACTTTTTGCAGATTCTGTGTCTGATTGGAAACGTTTTGTGTCTCCTGTTTGTAAGGCTCCGTATATTGCTAAAAAAAGAATTGCACCTCCGACGATTATTGCAAACATCCATGCGAAATTAAATTGTGCTTTTTTTGCTATCATTTTATTAAAACCAATTTATCATAGAAACCTTTTTTGATTTTTAAGTCACTCTCTGCATTTACGCAATAAGGATTTTGTTCTGCAATAATTTTTTCCATGTCGAGATGATTGATTAATTTGTGAGGAAATTGTTTTGTTTTTTCTGGAGGGATTAAGAATACATTGGAATCTGAGAAATCGTATAGTTCTATCTGGTCGTAGATTTCAATTGAGCCGGTAATCTCTTGATTTAGGTCGGCGAAGCAAACTTTTGTTATTCCATTGGGAAGGTTTATTTTGAAGGTCGTATCACTTGATTGTCCAGACCATGCGTCATTGACTGAGTCTTGCAATTCCTCGTAGAATTGTCCAACTCCGGCACTTGCCCCAATATCTAAGAAGTTTTGAATTGCGATGAAGGCGATGACTACAAAAACTACTATTAGAAAAATTGCGAATATCATGCCGAACGGCATTGCCATTGTCTGTTGACCTCTTTTTTTCATAGTTTGGATAGGGTGAAGAGATTTATATAGGTTTTGAGTTGTTGTTTTATATAGGATAATAGAATTTATAAATAAGAGATGGCTAAAATAAACATGAAAAAGGGAGGAAAAGATTTTAATAAAAAGGCTATTGCTAGTTTTGAGTTAGCTTTAATGTTGATTTCTATTTTTGCTTTTTCATATGTCTTGCATCAGACTGACTCTGGGGGTTATTATGAGGACTCTAATGTTGAGTCTGATAGTTTTTTGTCGAGGGGAGTTTCTAAGTTTTTTGATTTGATTAAAGAGCCTGTGATTCCTCTAGTCTCTGCAGCTCCGAGTGTTTGTTGTGAGAAGACTACTAGTGGGGCTTTTTGTGTGAATGCTGATGAGTCGGAATGTGACTCTGATTTTAAGAGTTCGCCCACATCCTGTGAGACAACTAGCTATTGTAAACAGGGGACTTGTTATGATTCTAGTGAGGGGATTTGTATGGAGAACACACCACAGAATGTTTGTAATGATGGGGGCGGGACATGGGATGCTCGACCAATAGAAGAAGTGCCTCAGTGTGGGCTTGGTTGTTGTATTCTTGGAGACCAGGCGGCGTTTGTTTCATTAGTTAGATGTAAGAAATTGTCTAGTGCTTTTGGGGTTGAGAATAATTATAGGACCGATATAAATAGTGAGGTTGCATGTATTGCGGCGGCTCAAGGGCAAGATAAAGGAGCTTGCGTATATGAGAAAGATTTTGAAAGAGTTTGTGAGTTTACCACTCGGGCTGATTGTGGTGGAGAATCTGGAGTGGAAGTTGTTAATGGAACTTCTACTGGTCGGACTTTTTACAAAGATTTGCTTTGTTCTGCTGAAGAATTGAATACTGCTTGTGCAAGACAAGTATCTACTACATGTAGTGGGGAAGATGTTTATTGGACTGACTCTTGTGGGAACTTGGAGAATGTTTACTCTTCAGATAAAGATTTGAGCTGGAATAATGGGCTGGTTCTTGAAGCTGAGGGGATTTGTGACCCAAATGATGGAACAGATAAAGATTGTGGGAATTGTGAGTATCTTGAGGGAACTCGATGTGCTGAATGGGACGGAGTTTTAGGTCTTGGTGCTCCAGCGGAGAGTAATTACTATTGTCAAAAAACTGAATGTATAGATAGGGAAGGAAATCCTCGTTTGAATGGAGAATCTTGGTGTGTTGGAAATGGAGTTTCTGGAGATGGACTTGATGCTGTTGGTTCTCGTTATTTCAGGGAAGTTTGTAGGGATGGAGATGTGACTGTTGAAGCGTGTAGTGATTTTAGAAATGAAGTTTGTTTGAGTGGAAATATAGATACTGATTCTGGGAGTTTTGAGACTGCTGCTTGTAGGGTGAACCGATGGCAAGATTGTACAATTCAAAAAGATAAAAATGATTGTAATAATATAGATAGGAGAGACTGTAAGTGGATTCCTTCAGTTGAAGGGCTTAGAATTAATGGTCGTGCGGGAGGGAATTCTGGAGTTTCTGGATTTTCAAATCCCTCTGCAGGAGATAGTTTTAATAATCCTACTGGAAATGCGATTGCACAAATACCTATTACTGGAAATGTAGTTCTTGGACCTGGAGAAGAATATGAAGGGAAGGAAGGTCTTTGTGTTCCGAATTATTCACCTGGATTAGAATTCTGGGAAGGAGAGAGTGTCAAGCAAGTTTGTGCTCAGGCGAGGGCAAAGTGTGATGTTGTTTATGAGAAAGGTCTTTTGGGTGGGAGTTGGAAGGTTAAAGATAATGGAGAGTGTTTGACTGAAGAATGGGCAGCTTCTGCAAATAGAGCTTGTTCTGCTCTTGGAGATTGTGGAGGAAATATTAATTATAATGGAGAATTTACAGATGACGGTTACGCTTGGAAAGTAAATGGGGATAAGAAGAAATTCTCAGAAGGTTATAAAAATAGTTTTGATAGTGGAGGATCTATTAGTCCTGGCTCAATACTTGGGGGAGGGGCAGCTATTGCGATAATAATTAAGACTGGGAAGAGTGCTGCAGTTGTTGCGAAAGGTGTTGTTGCCGCTAAGAATGCTTTGTTTTTAGCTAAATCTGAGGCTGCTTTGTTCCTTCCTGGGACTCCTCAAGCTGTGGCTGCGGCTGAAAAGGTAAATCTTGCTAAAGGGGCTTTGGTAGATGCTAAAGCTGCTGCGGCCGCCGGAGAACTTTCAACATTTGCGAAACTTGGATGGGTTGCTGTTGCATATTTGGCGGGGCAGTTTATTGGGAGTTTGCTTGGGTTTGATAGTGACAATAGAGATGCTTTGTCTATTAGCCTATCTGCTGGAACTGCTTACTATTATTTTATTGATAAAGCCTTTTGGACTAGTTTTGGAATCGGAGCGGTTTTATTCTTGGTATTCTATAAAGATACTAAGGTTCGGCCTGTGACATTTGATTGTAAGCCATGGCAAGCGCCTACTGGAGGAGACTCTTGTGAAGTTTGTAATGACCCTGACTTGCCTTGTTCTGAATATAGATGTAAGTCGCTTGGGCAGAATTGTGAGATTGTAAATGAGGGGACCGAGCAAGAAGCTTGCGTTAATGTGAATCCTCAAGATGTGAATCCTCCAGTGATTAGCCCTTCTGAAGCTTCCTTGACTTCTGGACTTTCTTATACTAATGTTAGAAATTCTCCGCCAAGTCCTGGATTTGAAGTTGTTAATTTGGATAGTTCTGACGGATGTTTGAAGGCGTTTACTCCTGTTCAATTTGGAGTTAATACTGATGAGCCTAGTCAATGTAAGATTGATATTGAGAGTAAAAATACTTTTGAAGAGATGAGAAATTTTATTGGGGGGAATAATTTCTTCCTTTATAATCATACTGAACTATTAGTTTTACCGAGTATTGGTTCTCTTGGAAATTCGTCTTTTGTTTTAGAGAATGGAAATGAGATGGACTTTTTCATCAGATGTAGAGATAAAAATGGAAATACGAATTCTGCTGAATACGCTGTTGAGCTTTGTATAGACCCTTCACCGGATACTACTGCCCCTACAATTGAGGCAACTTCTATAGAGAATAACGCTTGTATTGCTGAGAACCAGGCGTCTGCTAATGTTGAATTTTATACTAATGAGCCTAGTCAATGTAGATGGAGTATTCAAGACAAAGATTATGATTTAATGCAAAACGATATGGATTGCTCTAATGAACCCTCTCAGATTAATTCTGCTAATCTTTGGACTTGTGCTACTGACTTGACAGGGATTTCTCGTGATAATGCAGACTTTTATGTTAGGTGTAAGGACCAACCGACTGCTGCGGAAATTGACCGGAATAAAATGAGTGAGAGTTTGAAATTCAGTTTACATGGAAGCACTGGTTTGAAGCTTAAAAATTTGCAACCAAATGAGACTGTCTTTGGTGCTGTGAATCCTGCACCTGTTGAGTTATATGCTGAAACTCTATTTGGATGTAGTGAGGGGCGATCTATTTGTTATTATTCTGAGACTGGAGACGCTGGAGATTATATTGCTTTCTTTGATACGGATAATGATGACGGGATAAGCACTCAGACCCTGAGTTTAGGTGCAGGAGAGCAGAACTATCATATTAGGTGTATTGATGAGGGAGGAAATGTTGCTGAAGATGAGATTCAATTTGACCTTGAAATTGATGAGAATGCTCCAGTTATTGCCCGAGTTTATGAGGAAGATAACTTACTCAAGCTGGTGACTGTCAGGGATAGTGAATGTTCGTATACTTTGAATAGTTGTGACTTTAATTTTGATGAGGGAACTATTATGCCTTATTCTAATACTACAGTTCATGTTGCTGAATGGAACAAAGATGATACTTATTATATTAAGTGTCGAGATGAATTTAGAAACGAAGAAGCTGATTGTTCTCTGGTGGTAAGGCCTAGTGATGATTTTTTGTAGAGTTCTAATTGGTTTATGTAGGTTGGCGCTCATGTCTGGCGATGCCCGAGACATCGCTTTAAGGGGGATTTTATGAATGTTTAGACTATATAAGTTCTATATCTCTATAATATTAATTCTACTATGATTATCCCGTCCTCTTCGAATATCTCTTTTTCGTAGTACTTAAATAATTCTTTGTTTTCTTCAATACATCTTCTTATCGCCATTATGTTTTGTACTCCAATCCCATGAATATGTAAGAATTTAATCCCATACCTCTTTGATATTTGGAGTCTAGATTTTATCTTCTGGGCAATAATTATATCATTCATTTGGCTATTAACAAATAGGGCCATCGCAGATCGAGATACAATAATTTCATATTTCTCTTTGAATTCTTTTTTAGAGGAATTAAATAAAGGCATAAGAAAATTTTCAAAATAACCTGCAGTACAAAGATTAGAAATATTGCTTCCCCTATCCCCAAATCTTGACCTTATATCTTCTTTTAAACGCCTTACATCTACTCGCCTTGAGA
>CAYMMZ010000030.1:0-10221 GCA_964391715.1 Candidatus Woesearchaeota archaeon
TTAACGACATAAAAACTGCTAGATTAATAGAACAGTTGGCCGTGGTTGTCGACCAGTTTCAAGGACAAGGGTGGCGTTAATGTTTCTCCATTTAAGAGAGGTCAATAAATTAGGTCAGATATTCTCACTTGCTCAATAACCAAACCACCATGTATTCTTCGTTCACTATAATTGTCAAGTTATTAATTTTAGATGTTTACTTTATATGGTCTTAACTTTACAAGAATGTTTAGGGGGGGCCAGAGGTAGGTGACAACAGAGGGCGAGGTCCAAGCCAATGAGGATTTAGTCTATAAAAAATATCTAGAGTTACATAATTCTAACCAAAAAGAGGAAAGAAAGATTGGTTCAATACATAATAATATTAAAAAATTAATCGATACTTTAAATCCAGAATTATCATCAATAAACATGATTGATGATGATGAACAAATTCAATCTATATCCCCCCACCATATGTTATCAGAAGAAAGAGGGTCCGGAATCGTTCATTTTTTGCATAAATTCACATGGCCTTCAGATGGAGACCCTAGTTACCTTGACCCCATTATTGATAGGGGTTTACATAATTCATTTACATTATCATCTGATAATAATAAAAGTAATATTTTTGGAAAAAGAGTAGGTACAGCATTATTTATTACTAAAGAAGTTGCTTGTGAACTTTATAATAGCTTTGAGGAGCAAAACATAACAGTAGATGATAATCCGGTATCAAAATTGAGGCCGATATTAAGGGACATGTTTTTAAAATTTAGTGATCTAAGTTTGGATAGAGAGTTTCCATGTGGAAATTCCGATTGTAATAGCACATTATCATATTCATCTTTAGTTCAAGAAATTGATTGTTCTTGTGGATTTAATTATGTGGATGCGCTTGCGTGCATGCGCAAGGAGGATTTCAAGCCACAAGCCGAACTATTCGTCGACTCCTACTGCCCGTTCCAATTATTTGATATTGAAGATATATTTGTTGACAAAGCAAGGGTATTTCAACGGGATTTTAAGGAAATCTGGATGGATCATAAATTACTAAAGAAGGAAATGACTCGTAATGAAAAGAACGATATTAGGTTACCTTATAATGTGGTATTTTTACATAAAAATCACAACATCGATGCAACCTCGGCAAATATGTTTTCAAATCCATTAACAGACAATAATTTAACTACATTACAAACAATTATGGAACATATATTTGGAAAACCCGAGGTCCCTATTATTCCTCATCTTGTAAATTTATCATGTTTCAATCTTTGTGGATTGAATATTAATAACCCTTCAAATATAAGTTCAGAGCCGCGTAGAGGATTCAATTATGCTAGGGCAATTACTGCAACTAATGGGGCATTGGAATTACAAGTAGCTTTACAGTTTATATTAAGATTACATTGGTCAGGAATAAGAGCCCCTCTTAATAATAATGATGATGAAGATAAAATATTCATTAGCCAACAAATTCATGATTCAAAATCCAATACTGTCACTAGACCTCACATGAATGCTCATGCATATGAACTTCCTATTGTAACACTTCTTTGTGACATGGATGGGCGGTATGATCACATTGATCACTACCTTTCGAGGGATATACATCAATACGCTAAACATGGTGAGACTGCTTATCGTAATGATCCAAAAGTTTTGAAGATCACTAAACTTCATAAAGAAAGTGATGGTAATTATACTCACATCAGACAATTGGACGATGCAATAAAAAATTGGTTAAATATCCATGAATCCGAAGAATGGATAATACGCAAGAAAATTGAAGGCACTGGCTCCGAGCTTCGTTCAGTATTAGAAACGATAATAATGAATATAGAAAATGATATACTTGAGGAAGCACCAACAACCATTCAAAAATCTTGGTTAAAATACATGTCTGATCATTTCTATAGTTTTATAGAAGATGATGAATATATAATTGATGGTAAATTAGATATTATTGAATTACGGAGGAAGCACGACAGGCATTCTCTTTTCATCCCTCCAGTGAAGACCCTTAGTTGGTATGAAAGTGAGATGAGAGACAATTGCAATGCTGATGGTTGGCTATTATTGGAACAAAATAAACCAGTTCAAATCAAAATATTGAAATCATCTAAAGCAATGAAATTACTAATATATTCATTAGCTCCAGCTTGTCATGGGGCGTCCCCAAAATCAAAAAAGAGAGACGTCCATCCTATTGGTGACTCTAGCGAATTGGAAAAAATATTATCATTAATACAAGGATTTAAGGGCTATTTTGACCAAATAAACGAAGTTATCAACAAAACCAAGTGGAAAGAAATTGGTGACACAAAATTTCTTTCCCAATCATTCTCATCAATGAGATATGCAAGTTATGCTGGTGGTGAAAAGAGTTACTTAGGTGATCATTCAGATATTTCTGAAGATGATAGTAATTCCTCTAATTCACCATCCAATTCAACAAACCGTGGAAAAATTACAGATAACTGGTTGGAGTATAAAGTTAATACCCAATATCGTGGTTTGAGTGATCCCCATCCACCTTTTCAATCAGAAATAGAATATGAGGTAATATTTGAAAATTATGAAGATGAAAAAAATATTATTGATTTCGCCCCATCAAAATACCATGGGAAAAAGATGGAGTTTTCAGAAAAAATTAGTTACATGGTCCAAGATGATTTCACTTCAATTATTATTGAATCTGACCCAGGTGCTGGTAAAACCATCGCCTTAAAAAAAGTGGCAAAAAAAATCAAGAGCAATCTAGACAACAAATCTATGGGTTTTTGTTACCGAATTAATTTACATTCTGAAACTACACAAATAGTAGATGGAGATAGTGTTGAAGAACAGAAGAAAAAACTGTGGAAAAGAATTTTATCAAGTTTGGGTAGTGGATACATTAACAGTTTTGAAAATTTAACTTACAATCAGTTTAGAAAATTACATGGTGATAATAAAAGGCTAGTAATTATTATTGATACAATGGATATTTTAGTTCAAGGAAGCACTGGTAACAATGAAATTTTAGGGCAAGCGATTACCAAATTAATTGAAGAATTAGATAAAGAGAAAATTACAACATTGTGGGCATGTAGGCCTTGGGAAATGAAGGAATTGAAAATAAATTCAGATGACATTAATATTGAGCATCTTCCACCGCTTGACATTATTATGTTGAACGATACATTGATGGAAACTAATTTATCACCATCATGGATACCCGAAGGAATTGATGAATCAACATACGAATTATGGACTTATTACATTTCTAATTTAATCATTAGGCAACCTGTTATTCTTCGTGCTTGTTCTCAGAGCAAGGAAGAAGTTGAACTCGAAGCAGAATCGACTTTTCTTAGATCCATTTGGAACCAATTTATCCATGTTCACCATATGGAAATTGATTTTAACGAGAGTTGGGTTGATAATTGTGTTCCTAATTATAAATTACCCGTGGATATTTTGTTTACCCATATTACAACTATTGGTCAAGGATTATTGAATGAAAAAGACATTAATGAAGATGATGCCCAGAAGGTTTGTATTACTATTATCAAGACATTATCAGATTTGATAAAAGATAAAGCTATAGCGGGGGGTTCATCTAGATTTATTGTAAATAAAGAATTATTCTACCTTAAAGTACGCAAGAATAAAAGTACTGAAAAATATATTGTAGACGGTATTACAGCACTTTCTAAGGCAGGGTTAATCGAAGAGGATTACAATCTAGGTTCAATAAATTTCACACACCAATCCTTTGCTGAATTTTCATTATACAAAATTCTTGAAAGTGAGAAAGATAAAAACCCACCTAATTTAGAAAAAACAGTATTAGAAATTTCTGAAATTCAAAGTAGGTGCCCTGCAATTAAGGTGCGTTATATAAATAAATTAAATGAAGAGAAAGCGTTACGATATTTCTATATTTCTTGGTCAGGGGCATTATTTTCATACTCCACTCATTTTATGAAAGCTACAACAGCGCAGACACGCACATTGAATAGTCATTGGAGCGAAATGACAGATTATGTAGAACAAAATCTTTCGACAAGAAAACGTCTCAACGCATCATTTGTTCAGAGCAAGGAACAAGTCGAACCAGAAGAAGAATCTGAACCCATTCTTCGTAGGGATGGTGGCCCAGTTCACCACTTAGATGAATATCAAAAAGATATTACAAGTGCTTGGAAAAAGGTAGATATACCTGTGTGTGTAAAAGGTTTTACGGGTACTGGAAAGACCACCACCTCGATTCATTTTATGATGGATAGAATCCGTAATTTAACCTATAAATTAATTGATGCAGGTGCAGGAAATGAGTATTATTCCTCACCCAAACAAAGGTGGCCGTTCATTGGTTTGCATTCTACTCTTTCAGATTCACTTATTGATGATTACCAAAGCATGGTGGATGAATATTTTGATAAATTTCACGATGGAATCACATTGTTAAAAGAGTTATCAATAAACATGAACATTCCTGACTTGGCGTATATAGAGGGTATTGATTGTGTTGAGTGTGGCGTGATCGATGGCACTCCTTGTGAAGGGGAAACGTTACATGAGATTAGGAAAATGCACTACATCAAGAAAAAGATGGTGGAATCAATTGATAGGTTTAGCATTGAAAAACTCCTCGAAGAATATATTCCAGATGTAACTAATAACCTAAATGATTTAGGTTATAAGAAACTCAATCTTAAATCTCTGAAGGAAGCATCTAAAAATATAGAGCAAAGTAGTGCATCTAGAAAGAATGTAGCAATAGAAATATGGAAAGATTTGGAACTTGTTCTTCAAGATGATCGTGGAACTTTGATTTCTCTTGACAGTTATATTAAGAATGAGGATGCTTTTGCTCCTCAAAATAATGAAACACGTAAAGTCTATTACGATTTAGTTAGAGATTTGCAAAAAGGGAAAAAGAAAAATTCGAAAAGCAAACCTTGGAAGCACATTACTAATCAAAGATTATGTGGATATTTAATTAATCGAATAGAAGTTATTATGGATAAAGAAGACCATATCGGAGACAAAGAAAACTGGATTAAATCATTAGATGAAAAAACATTAGCAAACTGCGGTTATCATAAAGAAACCGAGGGCCAATTTGAAGATAGTATGGCCACTTTGAAAAACAAAATACTAAATTTTGAACAAATGTATTATGTCCTTGTAATTGATGAAGTGCAAGACCTCCACCCATCTTATCTACTATTGTTGTTGTATTTAACCAAAGGTGTTCAGGATGGAAGAGCAATAATGATTACTGGTGATGAAGACCAAGCTCTCAATTTATCAGGGTTTGATTGGATTGATTCATTTACATCAATTCGTACCGAAGCAACGAACAAACTTCTGAAAGAAGATTTCCGCGGTACTAGAGAACGAGGAATGAAAAGTTCACTAAAACTACTTTCTAATTTGCCTCGAAGATCATCGGAGATATCGGGGTTGAGCATCAATCACCGCAACCATTCAGCAATAATTGAGAAATTGAAATCATTTTGGAGAGATTTCAATTACCACGGTTATCCCTCAGCAGAATTTTCTAACCGTTTAGAAGGCATGTACGGCCCTGGTGGTGAGGAATACGATATATCGTTAGATGCGGATAATGCTGAACCTGTCTTTGCACTTGAATTTACGGTAGAAGATTTAGTAACGATGATTACACACCTTGAGAAGCAATCTAATAGAATGGAAAGAACAGGGAAAGGAGTTGCCGTAGTATTCCATTCAGAACAGCTACGTGATGAAGTAAAAAAACAATTAGTTAAAAAAAAGGTAGAAATGCCATTGTTTAATACATTTCAAGTTAAAGGATTGGAATATGAAGCTGTATTTATTGCAGGGGGTTGGACTACCAATCCCAATTCTGATATTCTTAGCACCAAACCTACAATTGAGACAATTAATTATAAGAAGGAACATGACCCTCAATTTATAAAGGGTTTTAAGGACGAAATAGAATCTATTGTTAGAACAATGAATGTTGCTATGAGCCGTGCAAAGCAACGTCTTTGCATAGGAATAGTTCGTTCTAGTAAATCACTTAATGATAATGGAACAAAGGACAACTCTGAAGATAACTACTATGTTTTATCTAAAAATGATGAAAAATTAGCAATATCATTACCCCCCCCAGAAGGATTGCAGGCTCATAAAAGCGTAAATCTTGATTACGAGGCATTCTCAAGAAGGTTGACAGATTTCCAAGATGAATATGAAATTTCTCTAATTTCCCTATTATTTGAATTCTTAGAAATTGACAGACGTAATAAAGAAGGATTACGTGATGATCAACTTCACTCTGCAGCCAATCGTTTATTGAGTTGGATGAAATTTATTGAAGACTATGTTCCTGATATTCTCTGTGAGAGTTGCAATAAACATTCTAATCTTAATTTAGAAACAGGGGATATCAGTTGTAGTGAATGCGGGGAAGTTTCAATTATTATTGAATCTGAGCGAGTCAAAAAAATGAATAATAAATGGTTAGTTAATTGGCCGACATTATGGTGGGGTATTGAATATCTTCGTGACGGGTCAGTCATCGAGAATTCCGATAAATTATTAGGGAAAATTATTGAATCCTATGTTAAGGATATTTCTAAACAGGATATTTATTTTATTAAGAAGGAAGAAGATGTTTTCCAGCATTATATTCGTGAAATATTAATGGCAATTAGTAGTTGCATAGATGTTTCTGGAACACCCCTATTACTTTCAGTTAATTTCTCAAATGTATTGTTTAACTTTCATAACGAAGATAGCATGGCTAATATGATTGATAATATGGTTGATGAAAAAATCAAAATTTCTTCCGATGAGGAAAATAAATTTCCTCGTGAAGTTATAACCAAATTCTTACGAAAATTAGTTCATTCCCTAAACATACCTAAAATTGTAATGAATCCGAAATTTGACCCAAATGAAACAAATAGAAAGATTTTCTATAATTCAGAATTAGATCATGATACAGGGAGTTTATACATCCCTCTGCAAAACAATTTGCCGCAAGATTATGGGAAACAAATTTTTTGGAACAATGTTATAAAGATTGCAAATTATTTGAAAGATGAAAAACAAAAATTAAATGTACAAGAAAAGAGTAGTGAACTATTTATTGAAGACATATGTTCTCAAATCAAAAAAGATGAAAATATTAATGTTAAAATATTAAAAAAGGTCATCAAATTGATAGAGAGCTCCCCACAAGATACCCCCCCCCCAGAATGGTTGAGAAACATATTTTCAGAGCACGTCATTCCTAATTATGTTAATATTGAAGATTCCCATTCAAGAAATGATATTGCCGAAAAAGTGAGAAGAGTAGTAATCAGAGGGCTAAATACTTGGCCCGAAAAGAAAGATCTGTTCAATTCGTACATGAAACACAATGATAATAAATCTAAGATTGAAGCATTATTTCCTTCAATAACAGAGTTTGGGAATGCCCTCAATCCTAAAGATAAGAAGTCTGAAGAAATCAATAAAGAAATTATATGGGAAAACTATGCTTATGAATATAAAGAATCAATATATTCTTTCAAAGGGCTTAGAGATATAGGATTAATATCATTTAATGACATCGAGGAATTAAAGGAAAATATTGAAAAGTTATTTGATTTTGGATCTAACAAAGATGTCACCCCATTCCTTGTAGAGTTATTTGACTCTATTCAAAATGATTTTCCGTTAGGGGTGAATTCAAGTCTAATTGAACCTTGGATTGATGCCTCGTCGAAGTCAGGACCTCTATTAGTAAAATCATCCAAATCTAGGGATATTTTCAATCAAACCATTTTTAATGAGCACACGAAACATGAAATAAATTATTTTAGAAAACACATAGATCAATTGCAATTGCTGATAAAAAGCAATAGTGAAAAAGAGTCATTGAACCCAAATGACTTGACAACACCAATCCATTGGTTGTCTCTAAGTATAAACGACCCAGTTTGGCAAAATCAATTAGAACAAATTCGAAACAGATTGATTTTAGATGAAGATTTACAAAAGGAAAAAATAGTTGATGTTTATAACCGTATTAGACGCGAATTTTTTCCAAAATATGTGTTACGTGATGGCAACCACAAAAACAAGATGTACAATTCCATATTTGATAAATCACCTAAAAGTGATGACAATAGTGAAAGCGATGAGGAAATCGAAAGAGAACCACTTTTTATTTGGAGAATATTAGCTAAGATGTTGTTAACCCCCCTTAAGAGTTCTCATTATGGCACAAAGTTAAGGCACCCTGATTCAAGTTACGCGCTTAAAACAATTGGAAAACAAATCACCCATGCTGTGGCAAAAGATAGTGAGAAACATAGTAGACTAGAGGAAATGGAGAATTTCATAAGACGCACCGAAAGGTTCCTGGAAACCTTGCAACCAGTTGTGGAGGAATCTATTGTAACCGGAGTGGTTTTACCTGGGACAAATAAAATGGTATTATCTGTAAGCATTCTCATGGTCAAGGGTAGGTCCAATGAAAGGGGTATTCTTCAAAGTGAATTGAGAACTCTTAGGTCGAATATAGTAGAAATTGAGAAAGAAGAAGCTAACCCCCAGGAAAAAAGAAAGAAGAAGATGATGGAGAAAGACAAAATTAAGGATATTATATTCAACGATCTTTGTACATCCATCCCTTCGCTTGTTGAATATTTGGAGCCATCCAATATGTCAATATACCTCGAAGACCAAGACTTTCAGAAAGTGCGGGTACAGTTGAATAATATCCGCGCTTCATCACCCGACTCATCCGCCTTAACGAGAAACCCACCAAAATTATTGGTTGATAGTGGTGGACGTCCATTAATTGGGTGGAATAAAAATGAACCAGTACCAAAGTCGGCTTGGGTAAATTTCCTAGAGTATCAATTTGATGTAGAGATAGGAATTGCTGCCGTTGAATTATACCTCCCGAGGTATAAGGATGAAATTAATTATTTGGATTATATATCGAAATTAGGTTTGAAGACTCCTAAAACAATTCCTCAGGTAAAAGCTCTTACAGCGGCTATTGAATGGTTATTGATGGATGGGTATTCAAAGTTCTTAGGTAATGGAGAAGATAAGAAGGCACCACGCATCATTTTGGAGCAATTATCGTTAATTGATGCTTTCTTTTGTGGAGATGGAACAGAAAAAGAAATTGTAGAACAATATTATAATTGGAAAGCAAAATTATTCATTAAACACGGAGTTTGCATCCCATATAAATGGAATTTGGAAGAGGGTGTTCCAGTTTCTTTAACTGCAATTGAGTTCAAATCCCAGTTTGAAATAGCACGTAATAATGAAGAAAACATCATTAATAACAAGATAATTAATTTCACCTCTCCTTACAGTGTTCTTAGGGGGTTATGGGGCGATGAAGATACAGATAGTGTAACTAACAAAGAGTTTCAACATTTTATACCAGATGTTTGGTTATCACCGATACGTGAGTTAACGTTACCGCATGTTGAAGAGGATGGATATGAGATACATGTAGTAGAACATATAGATATTATTGAATTAATTAAATATATTTTTGACTTAATTGAATTACTAGATGAGAACCCGCGCATCCGTAAACATGAAGTTCAGGATGAAATTGAAATCGGTTCACCAGTCGGTGTCGAAGATGAAGATGGTGACTGGTATGGAGAGGTTGTCGAATTTGACGATGATGAGGATGCTGTAATCCTCAAGCGTGAAGATGATGGCGAAGAATATGTCGTAGATTGGGACTCTCTAGTCCAAGATATTGATGAATCTCAACAAATAAGCAACAAAGAAAAAATTGAGAAAGCTTCAGAAATATTCCATCTCATTTCTGTAGTCATTGCAAAAGAGCTGTCAAAGATTGATTCAGCTGTCTTACAATTTACTGACCTGAAAAATAAGGTATTAGAAGACCCTGATGTTATTAGTTTTAAGATAGACTCGAACTTTTGGGATGATTTAATTGAGCTGAATGTAATCAAATTCATCATACAAGGAAAGGGTCCCTATTCTGGCGGGATACTGCAAGGATACAACTATAATAGTGCCGATATTTCTGAGAAGAAAAATTCACCACCCCCTGCCGAGCAGATTATCCCTAAAATAGATCTTACCTGGACATTATCATAATGATTACAAATATTGGTTGTAGTCATTCAAAATAGAAAACCCTCATCTTATTTTCACGGAATCATCAATAGGTATCTTCCCCACGACCACTCGGTAATAGCCATG
>CAYMMZ010000031.1:0-10107 GCA_964391715.1 Candidatus Woesearchaeota archaeon
GAATTGGTGTAAGAACGAACTGTTGATCGAAGGAAATTCAAAAGATATCTAATGGTGCCCCCTGAGTCAAACCACATAATAGAGTGGGTAAAACAATGTTTTCAGTGGTTATTCAATGGCTTGAATAATCGCCTTACCCAAAGCTTCGGCAAGAATTGGTGGGACTGCATTTCCAACCTGCCTGAATTGACTAGCCATCGAACCCAAGAATTCGAATGAATCGGGAAATGACTGGAATCGGGCAGCTTCGCGAACAGTGATAGTGCGATCAGAAAATGGATGAATGAACATGTATCCATCCTTCGCCAAATGGGCTACAATCGTTGGTGCAGGTTTATCCCAACGAATCCTACGCATCTTATCCTTGAATCCCTTAGTTGGATACATAATCCATCGTTTCCCATCCTTGTTTTGGACGTAGTGTCGGCCATTCCTTTTCCAAGCCTTGAACCCGACTTTCTTGAAAGCGGGAACAAGATGAGACATCCACATATCTGGATATATGTCACCGTAAATCTGGCGTGGCTCAGATGCTGTAAAAACGATGTTTCCTCTTGACACAGCAGAAGCTCCACTCTTGATGAAAGGGAACAATATTACATCTCGATCGTTTACAGAACGGGTCCAATGACTGGTCTTAAATCCAGCCTTGCTCGAAATAATCGCCCCATCTGGCCTCTTACATGTCCACTTTCGCATTCGCTTACGGAATCTTCCACCAGCTGAGTTTGTACCTGTGTCTTTTACCCTGACAATTCCATCCTTGGTCGGTTGTACACCAACTAAATCTCGTATCGCATCAAGGGTAATCAGGGGTTTTGAATTGTGTGATACAGGTGGGAAATGACAGCGAGTTACGCCTTTCTTGTAGCCCATGAAAATGATGCGCTTTCGATCTTGAGGGACACCGTAATCCGCTGCACTGAGTATCCTTTCAGTAACAGTGTAACCCGTGAATTTCTTCTTGATGACATCGACAATGGGGTCCTCTTCAATCTGGTATGAATTCATCCCCGATACGTTTTCCATGATGAAATAGTCTGGCTTGAATTCCTTAACATATCGTACGAATTCTAAGAACAAATGATTCCGGGGATCATCGATGAATCCGTGGCGAGCATCCTTGCTGTCTCCGTATTCCCCCTTCTTGATGAGGTCCATGATTTTTGAGCGACCAATCAAGGAGAAGCCCGGGCATGGTGGACCACCAGCAACTAGGGATAGGTGCTCTCCGGACTTCAGAACACCGCTTTCCTCGAGCTTCTTCCGAAGTCTCTTGGGCCTGAACTTGGTGATATCCTCAATCTCAGTATGGCTACCGATGTTGTGTCGATATGTTGCCCCTGCATCAGCATCCATCTCAACCGCGGCTATGATGTTGAATCCTGCCTCTTTGAGGCCAAGACTAAGGCCACCTGGCCCAGCAAAAAGGTCAATCGCCTTTGGGTGGCTTGTCTTCATTAATGGTTCCGAGTAGCCCAAGGTTAATCAGCGTCCTGGTCTGAAATTAAATTATATCTTATTCTTCATCTAATTTCTTCAAAGCTTTGGAAGCAAGTACTCTGACAATTTTTGTCGCTCCTAAACCCTCTTCCAAATGTGCTTCTGACAGCGGCTCATTAGAATGGAAAGTAGTATTTCTTAATTTAGAATAGAATTCCCAATGTTTTCTAAAATTTCCAACAGACATATCAATGATATCTTCAAAAACTTTTGGCCATTTTCCTTTGTGAGTCATTGCATCTAACAAAAGTCCTGTAGTGGTAGCATCCCAATATCTCCGTGATGGTTTATCGAGATTCTCTTCTCCTTCCTTTTTCCATTTCCTTATTTTTCCAAGAATCTCATTTTTTATTCTATCAGGTACATTCTCCCACCACTTTGCACCAAATGTGCGGATGTAGCATTTGTAAACTAATTCTCGATAAAGTCGCTCAGTTTCAACAAGTAAATCGAATTTAGAGTCACCTGAATCGATTTGCTCACGAATGGTAAATTCAAGGTCAGCATCTAGCCAATCACCCGCTGAACATGCTAATTGCCAATTCTCATTTTCTATACCATTCAATTGAAATAAATCATTCAAGGCAAGTCTGTAGGTGATTTTGTCAACTGAGTGCGGTATTTGTTCAAGAAGTCTTGCAGGGAAGACAGGAGTGGCTAAATGAACTGGGCATAAGACCATTCTTCCAGTAACAAATCTGCTGGAATACTCTTCACGGTCTTCTTCATCCCAGTGTGCAGCACTAAGTTTTTCAAGGGCCATAGATTTTACACCCTTTTCTTCTGCCAACTTAAGAAACTCATCAATAAATTCTGGTAATGTTTGGCCCTTGGCTGTACCCATGATATGGACTCCAACAAGTGTCAATTTTGGATCAATTTGTGCATCTAATTGCTGAACTTCGCTTATTCGAACACGAGGGGGTTCGTCAGCATATGATTTTACTTCAAGATGCCAATCATCTCCTATGATGTCGTGCAGTTCTCCATTGGGTCCCTCCCATTTATCTAGAGCAGTAGCAAATCCAATGACTGAATCTAGGCGTTGAACGACTAACATTTCTCCAATTAATCCTCTTTGTGAGCGAACGTCCATAGGTTCTCTAGGGCGGCGCCAAAGTGCACGGTATTCCTCAACAATTCTATTCAAAGTTTGTAAGTCAATTGTGCCGTCCTTCATTTCCATAACAAGGTCTGCAGCAAACGGTTCGATAGCAAAACGCCAGCGCTCTTGCGCCATAATATCAACCCATGGTGAACTTACACCTTCAAGTTGGTAGGCTTTTGTTCGTATGGTTATTCCAGCCGTCAGCCGTCTTGATATCATTTCTTCATCATCTGATAATGCTAACAAAAGATGATATCTTCCTCGTTTGTCTATACCTAGTTTGACACCAGTTGTCATTTCAAGTACTAGTGGGGAATCATCTGTTGCGTCAGTAGAATCTTCGCTCAACATTTTGTCTAATCTATTCCAGTACAATCTTATTCTTTCAAGGGCCGAGGCTAATTCTTCACTCATTTTATTCACTCCTAATTCCTTTCACAGATACAACACGTGTTCCAGATTTGTTTAGTTTTTCTCCGGGGAATCTCAAAGCCAATCCTACAATTGGAATGCCGTGATTGGCCAATGCAATACGTTTTCCTTTGTGATTATCCCCCTTAGGAAATGAACCGGGTGCAATTAAGTAAATGAGAAGCGCAGGTTTTTCGTTGTCCATTTGCAAGCGTTCAATTAGGTTCATGTCTTGAGGTTCTGAAACAGCCCTAATGTCTGCTGGTTCTCTAGGTTGTCCAGCAGAATCGCATAATTGAGTACGAGCAATATATCGTCTTGAAATTGGCCAATTCGGATCACCTTTTGGTAATTCATTAGGTGCCTGATGAACGTTCTTGTAAGGGTTCCCAGGATTTGCTACAATGAACTTCTTACCAGACCATTCTTTTTGGATATAGTTAGCAATTCCATTTTTATCAAAAACAGCTAAAGGCGGCCCAATTAATTCTAGTTTCTTGATATAATCAACAACAAATCCAGCATCAACTTCATCCCAGTAAGCCATCCTAGTGCTGTAATTTGGTTCATTTCTGTATAATAAGTTGACTAATTCAGTTGTAGCATCTAAATTTGTCTGTAATTTGTTTGGATTATCAATTGGTAAACGGATGCTTTGAACAGTTCTTCCGTTGTAATCAAATATTGTAGTAATAGCAGATTTCATTTTTCCTGATGAAGTGGGTTTCATTTCATTGTGCAAAGGAATCCTTACTGCAAGTTCTAGAGGTGATTTTTCTTCAAATTGGTAGCGATGAATATCTGCTCTAACTTCCTTCTCCACTTTCACCAACCAAGCAAACCACCCAAGTAAACGTTCAGTTGTATGTACTCGAATCAAATCTTCGTATCCGTGACGGTATCCAAACCAGCGACCCATTTGCATTAGTGTATCATACATTTTTGTATGTCTTAAAAAGAAGGAAATACAAAGTCCTTCTAGTGTAAGGCCGCGGCTGAGTTTATTTCCTCCAATTGCAATAATATTGAGACCATCTGCCGATTCTTCGTAATCGAGTTTTTCATCAGAATTGAGTGAGTTAATCATTCGAACACTGACAGTATGAAGCCAGCCATCTTCTTCTTCATCTTTGAGAAGTTCTTGTTCAATAGAATTCCACGTTTCAGTTAATGGTGACTGGGATATGAATTCACTTTCCCATCGCTTTCGCATCATTTGCCTAAATGTTTTCCCGCTAGAAAAGTTAGACATGGCTTTTGTTATCCATATTTCAATTAACTCTTTAACTAATTGATATGTATCTTTTTGCTCATTATTACGAAAAGAAATATGGATGAGCATAGTATGGTGTTTATTCATATTTATGCCTTGCTTTCTACGAATATGCCGAGCGATTCCAGTCAGAATAAAATCCATGACTGCATTTTGCATCATTGGATGAATGATATTCTCAACCTTACTATCTTCATCGGGCTCCATCTGGACAATGTCTTCATATTCTTTTTCAGTAATTGATATTGTGTAAGGTGTGTCTTGATTTGGATCATCCATATCACCAAAGAAAGTGTCGGGGCCAAAATATCCATCTGGTCGTTTCAGACTCTTGATGAAGTGCCTTGGATATAGTGATGGGCCATGAATGGGGTCGTCTTTACCTTCCTCTGGATTGATGAGTACATTTGCAAATGGAGTTGCAGTGTAGCCAATGTAAGCAAAGTTATCAAAACACTGAATTATTCTTCTAACCTTCAGGTTTGTTCTAGATGGATCCGTATCTTTTCTTTCATCTTCTGAAAGAATATCATCATCTTCCTCATCTTCTGTATTCAAACTAGGGTCTTCATGTTCGCCTTCTCCACCTGTGTTTACAGTTGCATGGTCTGCTTCATCATCAATGATTAGGACCTTGTGCTGAGAACAAATTTCATAACCGGCACTTTTGACTCCATTCATTAAGTGGTCTAAAACAGAAACATTCTTTTTGACAATTGCAACTAATATTCGTTCATCCCGAATTGAATTTTTCATTCTATCTGCCATTTCATCTCGTGCATCTTTCTTGAAATCTCCATCAACGGTTGTCAATAGTTCCCAGTATTTCCTTCCTTCAACTGGGATGGTTTTTTCATTTATCATTTCATTATGATGGTCACCAATGATGTCTTTTATGAGTCGTCGTTGCCCTTGCGTTCTAAGGTCGTTAAGAATTCCAGATAATACGATAACAAAGGTATACCCTAAATCAGCCGCACGAGCCATTAATGCTGTGAAATGGGCAGTTTTCCCACTTTGAACATGGCCTACAACAAGACCGTATGTCTTGTTAAGATTAGGACGCGCCAAAATGTTGGCTACATCAAGAGTACTTGATTCAAGATTGACTATTGCTGATTCGGGTAGTGGGGAATTGTTTTGAAGCCACGCTTTATGAGCATCCCAAGTAGTGTTTTGTGTAGGTAAATCTGGTTGTTCATTCGGCACATCTTCTCCAATCACCATAGATTCTTCATTGGCAATTGCTATTTCCGGGGTGATGACTTTTTTTAGTGCGGTCGCAGTTTCATTATCCAATGATTGAAGTAGTTGTTCGAAGGTATTTTTTTCTTGGGCATCCCATCCCTTTTCTAACAACTCCAAAGGAAGCATCAATCTTTCCACATCCGAATATATTCAATGAGTTTTTGATATCCATCTCTTGATTTTTCAAGTATTACTGATGTTTTACGTGGGTCACTCTCATCAATATTAGTGACAACAGGCTTTGGCTTTGGTTGTGAAGAACTTTTCTTAGATTTGGAACCCGGTTTAACTGGAACAGTGGTAGTAGAGGTTGGTTTCTTACCTCCTTTACCTCCTTCCTCTATTATCCCTTGTTTCTTTTTATCTCTTGCGATCGCCTTTTTTCCTTCATTTCTGTATCGGTAATCAATTGCTTCCCCATAAGAGATTTCTTTTCCACTCTTAATGTTCCCCCAACGCCTTTTGTTATCTTTGATCATTTTCGATAATTTCCTCATAAATTCTTTGGGTAGGGTTACTGCAGTTTTAGTGGGGTTAATACCAAATTCTTCAACATATGCTGGAGGGATATCAATCATTATTTTCCCACATTTATCGTGTTCTTCTGTGGAATCTCCTCGCAAACCTTGAAACCCACCATATTGTATCAAGCGCTTATTTCTGTATAAATACAAGCCTTGCATATCATTCGCTTTGTTGTACCCTTTGTGCATGGATTGGCATTTCTTTTTATCAACTTTAAACTGTAAAGAATGTGGGATAATAACAAAATCGACACCCACAATTATTTTTTTCCCATTAATTTTCATTGTAATGTTATCGCGGATTGAAACAGTACCATATCTGGAATCATTTTCCCAAGGCATTGCTGGGTCCAATGGTTTAATTTCTTTGCCCTGAAAAATAAGTTTCTTGCGAGTTTGATTTACTAATATTCTGTGGTAAGTAAGTTGAAGGTGAACTTTGACTTTTTCTAATTCTTTCTGCAAGGCAACTTCTTCTTCAACGTCGTATGTTATCCATTCGTTCCCATGTATTTCTTCCAATAATACCATCGTGGTCCAATTTTCTTCAATCATTTCTATCTCAGATACTTTGTAAGCTTCAGAATTTGTAACATGTAGTTGAATTAAATTTTCATTTTTTTCACGGATGTAATTGGCATCAATTCTCCTCTTTGTAATTGCCCCTTGTTTTACTGAGACAACTGTAACTTGATTTGCTTGAGCTAAAGAAGACAACTTCATTCCAATCCCAAATACCCCAAGTTCTGTATCTTTTCGAGTACGTTCAATTCCAAGGGCCATAGCATTTTTCAATTCTTTTTCCCCCATCCCCCGCCCATCATCAAATACTCTGATAAATGGTGTATTTTTTTCTTCATCATAATCTATTTTGACATCAATATTATTTGCCCCCCCATCAAAGCAATTATCGATTAAATCTGCAATTGATTGTCCAAGTGAATATGGTTGGGATTGATAATATTTCATCATACCTCTGGGATTAATATGCCAAGTTTCCATTTTTCCAGCATCAAATTGACTAACCATCAATTTTCGGTGGAGATAATCTTATTTGAATGATTCACTTGGGAGGAATATGGGTATGAAAGATATATTGAAAGACAATTTTGTTAAGGCGGGTAAAAAAAATAAATTAGATGAATCGTTGCTAATTGAGGTATATGATTATTTAATTCGTACTCAGTATGTTTTACCTGGTGAAAGAGAGGCTATCCAAGGGCAATTGGAGAGGTTAATCAAGAAACATATGGTGAAAAAATAATGAAGTTAGAATATCTTTTCCTTCGCAATATAGGTCCCTTCTATGGAGACCATACGATAGATTTAGTATCAGAAAAAAAATCAAACGGCTTTGCTTTTTTTGCTGATAATGGAAGAGGGAAAACCACATTATATAATGCAATGAAATGGTGTCTGTTTGGAACAGTAAAAACGCGTGTTAGAGCTGTGAGTGGGATAAAAACAACTCCTCGAATAAGGCCTATTGTCGGAGTGGAAAGTGATGAGCCGTTGATTAATAATACTGCATATTATGGTGATGAAGCAACAGAAATGTCAGTTGTATTAATTGCCAGTAGTGAGAAAGGTAGGATCCAAGTAACTCGTGAAGTGTCATCTCGATCAAAGTTACCTCGTAATGATGATGAATTAGATATTAATACAACGGTTGTATTTGGTGACAAATCATCTACTGGCGAGAAGGCTCAAGAATTGATTGAAACCTTTTTCCCGAATACATTACAACAATTTTTCTTTATTGACGGCGAAGCTCTTGAAGAATATACTGATATGTTGGAAAATGATAATCTTGAGGGTCTGAAAGAAGATGTTGAATCTGTATTACGTTTGCCAGCGTTGTTTAGAGGTAAATCGGATTTAGAATTAATTAGAATGTCAACAAAAGCAAAATTAAAGACTGCAAAAAAAGGGGAAAAAAACGCGTCTGCAGCTCAATCTGAAGCCGCTAAATATCAACGAAAAATGAATGATGCGCGGAAAAAAGTAATTAAGATTCAAAATAGAATTACAACAACAGAAAATTCGTTAAAAGATGTTACTAATAAAATGAATCAGCATAGTGAAATAGCGGCTCATGTTGAAAAAGTGAAAGAGGTTAAACTAAAGCTAGAAGCAGCGAAAAAAAGTTTAATTCGTAGTGCTGGGTCAAGAAAAATGTATTCTGAGGAAGCATGGAAGATATTAATTTGGAAAAGGGCTGAAGCAAAATATAAGGAATATAATGGGCAGATAGGCGCTTCCCAAAACTTAGATTTTGAAATAAAAACTTGTAAAATTAACATTAAAAATTATACTAGTGACTTAAAACGCTTAGATGGGATATGCTCAAAATGTGGGCAAACTTTACCTGATATTGATGCATATATTGCTGAGTTAAAGAATAAGGTTGTAGATGAAAAGAAAAAGTTAACTGAACTTAATTCTGGTGTTCAATTTGATTCAGATGAATTGACAACAAGGTTAGGTAGGTTGACTTCCATAAAACCCCAAAGAGGCGATATTGATAGGATAAAAAATGCAAATAATTTTTGGTCTGATGACCGTTCTCTTGTTAAAAACTTGGAGGAAAAATACGATTCTCTAAATGCTAAAGTCACTAAGGAGGCGACGAGTAAATTAGGTGACTTAGGTGTGAGGAAAGGAAATTTTGATCAAACAATTAGACGACTGAAAATAGAATGTAAGGCTGCAGAAGAAGAACTATCAATTAATGAAAATAAATTTAATGATTGGGAAAGAAAAGCAGGTTATTCTTCCGGGATATCTGATGAAGAATGGAAACTTGAAAGCATAGTAAATAAATTAATATCTACTATTGATGATACTGTAATAAGTTATAGACAAGACGCCCGTGAAAAAGTAGAAGAAGAAGCCTCAAAAGTGTTTATGGAAGTTACAAACGCTCCCCAAGCATATGATGGTATTTCCTTAGATAATAATTTCCGTGCTCGAATCAAATTGAAAAGTGGAAAATTTGTAACAGCTCCTTCAAGTGGAATGAAAAGCATGATGACTATTAGCATCATTGACGGTTTACGTAGAGTTTCTGGATTAGATGCCCCAATTTTCTTTGATACCCCTGGTCGGTCATTAGATGAAGACCATAAACGTGCAATGCTAGATTATTTTTGGAGGGAACACAATCAACAATTCCTCATTTTTGCCCATAGTGGCGAATACAAAATTGATGCTACTTTGAGAGATTTTGGTTCAAGAATTGTGAAAGCATGGGAACTGACTTGGCCCGGCGACCATCATAATTGTATAGAATGTAAATCAGAAGAAGTAATGCATTCTAAGAGTGAGCAGATTGCAACGTGTATGTCTTGTAATCATAAGTGGGACACATCGTCGGCACACACAATTATTACAGAATTGGAGATTTAATCATGACAAAAAAAAGAAAAATAATTATTGGTACTGTATCAATTTCAGAAGCCGCCCATAAGTTATTAACTAGTCTTGTACACTCTGACAATGAGCCAAGCTTAGATGCCCCATTTACTGCAATTGTTGAGGCTTTTCGTTTTGCTTTTGCATTAGGATATTCTAGAAATTTAAAAACGAAGGCAGTTGGTGTCACAAAGACGGTAGCCCCAAGGCAGTTTGTAGTAACCGAATATTTAGATATATTAGAAAATGATATTGATAAAAGTTATTCATCTTTGGGTGCATTAGTTAGTGGATATGCCGAAGCAGGTGCTGAAATAATGTTGGAAACAAAACAAAGTGGGAAAAGCGTGCTAAGTATAATTGAATAAAGTAAATTATCAGCCGTTTACAATGATGCGAAGATAGAACATATCCTTTAGTTTGAATAGCCCTTTGGGAGCAGTTTCTCAAGGTTCTAGTGGGTTTATGCTGAATTTGCACTGATTCTTGTTCACTAATTGCAGTGCCAATCTCGGGGTGTCGAGAGGGTGGTTCAGTATGGCCAAGGGGAACGCTCACCGACTAGGGGCTGAGTAACTATGAAATCTGGAATGAGATGGTAGCATCATCGATTGTGAAGGAATCAG
>CAYMMZ010000032.1:0-9525 GCA_964391715.1 Candidatus Woesearchaeota archaeon
GACGCTCATGTGAAAAAATCGTAAATAGAAATACTCCCCGCTCATATGAAAAAATCGTAATCACTCCAAATCCATGAAGAAACCGTAATCGCGGACGCCCGAAAAATTCGTAATTACTCAAAAAATCTGCGAAAAATCAAAGATTTTTCTTGCCACGCCTTGCAGGCTCTCGGCTTCGCCTCGGGAAAATGAACAGCAGATTAAACAGAAAAACCTTGCAGGATTTTCCCAAATTAATTTCTCAGCCAGCTCGTAAACTCACGGGAGAAATTAACTTTCCTTAATCGCGATGTTCAATAAAAATGGAGTTCCGGAAAAAGAAAATAGGGGGTTCCTAGTGCTTTGGACATACTGCATTTCTCTTAGAGAAAGAAAACAATAGTACTGTAAGCAAAACACTTATATATATCCCAATCTCAGCTAAATATATGAAAGATTCAAAATTTTTGAAGGGGATATTAATTCTATTGGGTGTTTTTCTAACTATAATGGGTTTTTGGAGACTAATTGACCCGATTGCTTTCTTCGAATATAGTGGTTTGATATTAACTAACAATGCAGGATTATTAAACGAAGCGAGAGGAACCGGGGGTGCTATAATTGGATTTGGCCTGATTATATTATTGGGCGCTTTTAAGAAAAAACTGACGTATACTTCAACTATCGTAGCTATGGTTTTATTTTTTGGTTTTGGGATTGCCCGAGTTATAGGCTTTGCTCTTGATGGAAATCCAGGAGACGCACTTTTGAAAGGAATAATATTTGAATTTGTTTTTGGAGTGCTCGCATTATTTGCGCTAATTAAATATCGTGATAAATAATTAGGGTAATTATTTTCTTTTTATTCAAAAAAATGATATACAAAGTAAAAGCAAAATTTATTGATGGAAAAAAAAGAATTTCTTGAATTATTACATAGCACTAAACTGAAAAATCAAAAGCCTGATGGATATTATATTATTGATGCAATGAAAAGAGCAATTATAGACCATAAAGGGCTAGTAAGATGGACAGAATTGTGCTACTGTCCAACCCCTTTGGCACATGAGCGAGGTACAGTTTATGATGAGTATTTTACAGATATAGAGACCGAACCAATTAAAAAACATGAAACTTTTGAAGGAAAGTCATTTATGGATAAGATTTTTGTAAATTGAAGAACGGAACCCCCTAGTCCTTCGGACAGTTACACTCCCTTCGGTCGAATTTATCAGGAACTCAAATTTTACTCTGCGGACGCAGGTTTCCCACACTTGCGTATGGGAAACGAACTTAACAGGGCTTAAAGGGTTCATTCGTCGTTCGCCAAGCTCACTTCTCATTCTCCCAAGTTTTTTGCTATGCAAAAAACTTCCCTTAAGCCCAATGTTAAACTCGACAAACCCTACCCTTTCAACAAATCATAATAATCACATTGTTCCGCATGATAATCACTAACTGCTCCACCAGAAGCTTCCACCAACAAAACATTCCCTGAACCAACCTTTGGCCAACTAGGAGATTTAGAATTGCTAGGGTTCCCAGTAGCCGCAGCAAAAGTATAATAGTTAAGCATATAATCTGCAACCTTCAAATCCCCTGAAGTCGGAGAATAACTAATACTATAGGGAGTCACCCCAAGCCTTATTTGCTGATTCCAAAATGGATTAATAGAGCCATGAAAAACCGTTAATTCATTCCCAGTGTCTGGAGAAACAACAGCCTGCCTAAAAATATACCAATAAGCAGAAGTCCCAGTACTCGATGCAGTCATAGCAATTCGCCTATTGGGACAATGAAACAATAAATCATTAATGATTTCATAAGCCTTATCATTGATACTCGGATATTGCTCATCTGCAGGATACATTGCAAGAAGTTTATCTAAAGATTCTCCAAGCTCTGAAGAAGGAACGAGTTCGGACAAAATCAACTCAATTTTTGCAATCATTTCAGCGTTAGTCTTTATATTCCTCCCTTTCCTCCAGCTATCATGAATCTGAGCTCCAATAATTAAACTCCCAGAATTCTGCCCTCCAGCTTTCATAATATCCAAAGGATTGTCTTTTAAGAAAGGGTCACTTGGATCATAAACAGGATTCGAACCTCCAAAGGCACCCTCTGGAAGGGTAAGAGGCATTTCTTGAATTTCTTTCCAAGGCTTATTTCTAAGACAAGTCCTTATTTGTGAATTACTCCCAGTACACCCAATAGCGTCCGACAATAAGACTCCTTGGCTCTGCTCCTTTTGATTTCTCGAAGCTGCAACGCATGGCCAACTCTGCATCCATACTGAATTAAATTTACCCTCCCCTTTAGCAGAAGCAAAAATCGCACACATATTAATAGACCCTGAAGAACCTCCTCGCGCTAAAACCTTATCGGGGTCTCCACCAAAACTTGCGATATTATTTTGAACCCATTCAAGAGATTTATCAATATCGCTAAGACCATAATTCCCAGAACTTCCAGCTTCATCAGTAAAAGCAGGATGAGGCATCCAACCCAAAGGACCCAACCTATATTGAACGGAGACCAAAATCACATCATCATTTTGACGAACAAATAAATCCTCATTTCCCTTAATATCTCCTTGAGGACTATTGTAAAGATTACTCCCTCCATGAAAATTTACAACAACGGGGAGAAGTTTCCCATCTTCCCTATTTTTTGGAACAGATATATACAAGTATAAACAGTCTTCACTAGAGTCCTTAATTTTTGGAGGATATGAACTCAACTGCGCACAAGGGCTAACATAATTCCTAGTTTCTTTTACCCCACTCCAAGATACAGGGTCAACTGCATAAGAAAATCTTAAATCTCCAATAGGTGGCGACGCAAAAGGAACCCCTAACCAAGAGTATGATTCCCCAACCTCCTTTCCCTTAACGGTTCCAAAATTCGTTTGAACGACTAAAGGGTCAGAATCATCTATACCCTCAGATTCACCACTTTCATCATCATCCTTAGAATCTATACACCCAGAATCTGCCAAGTCAATAAATCCGTCCCCATCATTATCTTTGCCGTCATCACATTCAGATTTATCTACAGGGTCGCCGTCTCCAGAATCGCATACTCCACAGTCCTTTCGACAATTATCACAACTCTCTCCTTCCCCAGACTCACAAAGTCCATCTCCACAAAGCCAATCCCTAGAATTATTAATATCTTCTCCAGAATCTCCAGAGATCTTCAGATACATTATCCCTGCAGCAGATCCAAGGCCAATAACTATTAAGATTAACAAAATAATTTTTAGTTTTCTATTATTTGAAGATTCCTCAATCACTAAGGGCGTTTCCATAATCTAAGAGAAGAAAAAGGAATATAAAAGACTACCCTTTTTTCTTCTTTCGAATAATTTTCCCGTCTTTTCCAGTGACCTTTTCAACTCCTCCGTCTCTCAACCAATATACAATGTCTGCATATTTCCTTACAAGTTCAGGTTCATGAGTGACCATAATAATCGTCTTACCTTCTTTATTCAGCTTTTCTAAAAATTTCATTACGGTCTCTCCAGTCTTGGTATCTAAGTTTCCCGTAGGTTCATCTGCTAAGATAACCTCAGGGTCATTAGCAAGGCTACGGGCGATTGCTACTCTTTGCATTTGTCCACCCGAAAGTTGATTAGGATAGTGATCTTTTCGGTCACTTAAATCCACAAGCCCCAAGAGTTCAATTGCGCGAATTTCTCTCGCTGCCAAATCCTCTCCTTGAAACATCATTGGAAGCATAACATTCTCCATAGCAGTGAGATTAGGGATTAAGTTAAAAGACTGGAAAATAAATCCAATTTTCCTCCCCCTAATTTGAGCCAAATCAGATTCATCAAGTTTAGAGATATCTTGACCATCAAGATAAATAGTCCCCTTAGTTGGCATATCCAGACTCCCTACCAAGTTCATAGCTGTAGATTTTCCACTCCCACTAGGACCCATAATGGCTACAAACTCTCCTTCAAAAACCTTAAAATTCGCACCATTAAGTGCCTTTACCACGCTATCTCCCATAAAATAGAATCGAGAAACGTTCTTCAAACGAATCAATTCATTTCTTTTCCCCTCCATAAAAAATAAACAATAATAATCTATATAAGACTTCCCATAAATGGCCTTAAAATTCTATTCAGTAAGTTTTATAAACTAAAATTTCGCTACTCAAATATGATAATTCCAATAAGATGTTTTAGCTGTGGAAAACCAATCGCCCATCTTTATAGAAAATATAAAGAATTAGTGGAAGCTGGAAAGTCTCAAAAAGAAGCACTTGATGAACTAGAGGTAAAAAGGTATTGTTGTAGGGCACAATTTCTTGGACAAACAGATACATTAGAATTGGTTAATAAGTTCAAGAAATTCTAGTTAAAGATTCTTTCACAATCTCTCTTTATAATATCCTCAATATTCCTTGAAATATTTTTAACTCTCTCACGAGCATGCTCATTTCGGATATCCTCAATTGCTTTACGATCTACATTATGGCTCATAAAATATGCAACCTCTCCATTCCTTAAGAGAACATGACCTTTCCTCCCAAAACCCCGTTCATAAGGTTTAACATCACTTCTAACAATCTCATAACTAAAGCCAACATCCCCCTCCTCAACAAAACCATTCCAGAGATTTTTACAGTCTTCAGGGTCTTTAAATAATTTTAAATAAACTCCATCCGGAAAATCTTCTGAAAGTTCTTTGGAACAAGGATTATCAAGTCCATAAAGTTTCATTTAAAAAAATAGAGTTAAAACTTTATAAATATTTATGAGAAAATAGACTAATTTTTAGTATTAGATAAACTTTTGATTACTTCACAAACTTCCACAATCTCTTCTTCTCTTAAGTTAGACCCTGAAGGAAGGTAAAGGCCATTATCTGCTAACCAATCAGAAACGGGATAATCTCCAGAGACCTCACATCCAAATTTCTTAAGTGCTGGTTGTCTATGCATTCCATTAAAAAAGGGCCTCGCTCCAATTTTCTCCTTCCTCAATTTTTCTAAAAGCTCATCCCTAGAAATTCCAAATTTTGCCCTATCAATAACTACCCCATTCATCCAATAAACATTTTTAGAATTGGTCTTTTCAATTTGAAAAGACAACCCCTCAACATCCTTTAGTAAGTCATAATAAGTTTGATGATTCTTTCTCCTAATAGTTACATAGTCATCAATTTTTTCAGTTTGCGCCAACCCGATTGCGGCAGTTAAATTAGATGCTCGATAATTAAAACCTATATCCTCATGAAGGTATTTTCTTGGCCAATCAGTATTAAAACACAAATCCTTGTAAGACCTACATTTTTTTGCTAATTCTTCATCATTTGTAATAACCATCCCGCCTTCCCCCGTTGTAATAATTTTATTAGCATAGAAACTGAAACAAGCAATATCCCCTATGGAACCACATTTTTTTCCATTATATTCTGCTCCATGAACTTCTGCAGCATCTTCTATAACTCTCAAATTATGCTTTCTCGCAATCTCTAATATTTTATCCATTTCGCAAGGGTGCCCATAAATATGGACTGCCATGATGGCCTTAGTCTTGGGAGTTATTTTCTCCTCAATTTTATCAACATCAATATTCCAAGTCTCTTTATCTGCATCAACAAAAACAGGTTTAGCTCCAGTGTAACAAACAGAGAATGCACTAGAAATCATGGTAAAATCAGGAATAATAATTTCATCACCCTCTTTAATTCCTAAAGAAACTAAAGCTAAGTGGAGTGCATTAGTCCCATTAGTAGTAATAATCCCATGCCTCACCCCGCAATATTTTGAAAAAGCTTCTTCGAATAAGGGTGCATATTTCCCTTCATGAGAGATCCAGTTAGTATCAAAAGCATCTAAAACATATTCTCTCTCCCTCCCAAGTAATGCAGGAATACAAACAGGGATCAAAGAACTCTTTTTTTCAGCAACACAAAAAAGACTCCAAGTTTTTTCATCAACAGGTTTTTCAGTATCCATAAAATCTGACATAGTTTTAACTTCAAAACCATTCGTTTCAAGAAGGTATTTTATCTCCTGTGGAAGGAAAAATCTCATAGAGTGAGTTTCATCAAAATCTTCTATCTTTTGTCCATCATTATTAACAATTCGATAATTATAGTTTACATCTACGATGTGTTCGTTAGCTCTTAAAACTGGAGATACAGAACGAATTATTTTAAAATTTTCTCTATCAATCTCCTTAACTCTCTTTTCAGGTTTATCAGAAAGCACTCCAAGCCCATTCCAAACTTGAAAGATTAATTTACCTCCTCTAACCAAATGACTTTTAATATTCTGAAGGGTCTTCACCAAACCTTCATTATCTGTGACATAACTAAGAACGTCAAACATGACAAGGATAACATCATATTTTTCTCCAGTCTTAAAATCTCTCAAATCTCCTTGAACCAATTTACAATCACATTTCTTTTTAGCCACTTTCAACATCTCTTCAGAGATATCAACCCCGGTGATATCATAACCTTTTTTATTAAAAATTTTCAAATAATTCCCAGTACCACACCCAATTTCAAGAATCTTCAAAGACTTATCTCTCCCAAACTGGTTTTCGATAAATTCTACCTCAGATAAATAATCTTTATCCTCATAAAGTGCATCATATAGTTCAGCAGAGCTTTCAAAAGCTTTTTTTGTTTCCATCAAAATCCTCCGGGAATAATTTTTCCTTATCTTTTTCTAGTCCAGGATAAGGGCCCTGTTTTATTTCAATTATCTTAGTTTCATCTTCCAATGCCTTAAAACCAAAACCGCCCTCTAATAGAAAAATTATTTCCCCCTCACTAACAATAGTTTCCTTAACCTTTCGACCAAGATGGTAGAAATAAAATTCCATCTTCCCAGAAACAACGTAGACGACCTTATGAGTTTTATTAATTTTTCTTTCACTGTCTTTATGGATATGGGGGTGAATCCACTCTCCCTTTTCAAGCTCCAAAACTCCAATTTGTAGAAAATCCTCTTCTTTACTCGGAAATTTACGCCCTTTTTCACCATGCAAATTTCGAAGAACGTATCCTAAACGATTCCCCTCATGAGTTATGTCTTCAGTCTCCATAAAAAAATTAGATGATTTCTATATTTAAGATTATCTAAGAAAATTCATTATTTAATTTTAGTGACACTTTTAGAAAAAGTTTATTTACGACAATTTCAAAGGAAAAATAATGGAAAATGGTATTCTAATCCAACTAATCGGCTTCATAGGATTCCTATTTATAGTAGCCTCTGTCCAAAAAAACAAAAGATCCTTCACACTATTCCTACAACTAATCTCTGCATTATTTTTTACCCTCCATTTTGCACTACTTGGTGCATGGACCGGAGCTGTTATGAATATCTTAGCAGCACTAAGGGCATATATTTTTAACCTAAGGGGCAAGAGGAGATTTTTTAATCATCCAATTATCCTTTACCTCTTTATTGATTTATTTTGGATAGGAGGTCTTGTAACTTGGGTGGGTTATCTGAGCATCCTCCCTGCGCTTTCATTAACTCTTGAATCTTTTGCTTTATGGAGTAAAAAGACAAAATATCTAAGATTAATTTTGTTATCTGCAACAATCCCTTGGATGATATATCATTTCTCTGTTAGTTCATATGCAGGGATAGCCACAGAATCCTTCATGATAATCTCGATAATTACAGCTATAGTAAGGTTTGATATACTTAAAAGATAGAAATGTAATCATTTTAAAGTTAGGACAATATACAAATATTTAAAAAGAAAAGATTGCAATTTAGGATATGGAACTAGTACTTGCAAAACCCTCTATGGCAGCATTTGAGGGAGATGTATCTTCAAGTATAAAAACTCTAAACGAGATAAGGGAGCAATTTGGGATGCCTAAAGGAGCATATCAAATAAATAACAACCTCGCTATAGATTTTGGACTCCAATTGATTATAAGAGACAAAGATTTAGATTCATTGGGAGAAATTGAGGAAAAAATCAAAAGATCAACTGATGGAGTCCCCTTATCAATCCATGCGCCATATAATTATGGGGAGCCAGAAGATTGGGTGAAGACTGATTTAACAAGAGATGTTCAAGGACTTGAAAATTTAATGAAAGTTGCAGATTTTTCAAATAATATAGGAGCTATGTCAATTGCAGTCCACCCAAACGCAATAAGAAAAAAAGAGCATCTAGAAGATAAGGCTAAGTATAACCCCCAAGTTCAAAGAGAACTTTTAGAATTAATGTCTGATAGGGTTTTAGAAGCAAATAGTTATTGTAATGGGATTATTGATTTAGAGAATAAGCCTCTCCCCGCAACAACTCCTGACAACGAGAGCCCAATTTTTACCACAGTTTTCCATCCAATGTCCCATCTAAAATATTTCACTGAAAGAGGAGGGACAATAACTTTTGATACCTGCCATTATGGCATTACAAGAGCTACGATTAACGAAGCGTTAAAAAGATTCGGCGAGAATTTGACAGATGAGGATTTAAGGAGGGAGGAAATGTTTGGATATTTCGCAGAAGATTATGTTCTACAGCCAACTATCGCAGAAGCAATGGTAGAATTAGGGCCTGCAATAAATCATATACATCTAAATGATGGAAGTGTTTATCGTCCAAATAAAGAAACCGGATTGCCTAATAAGTCAGATAGGCTTCCTATGGTTGGAGGGTATCAGTTATGGTATGAGGCCTACGTCCCAGGGAAGGGAGAACTTTGTGATACTGATTGTGTTGTGCCGTGGATAGAAAAACACCAAAAAGATGATAGGGCGGTAACCTTAACTTTAGAGGTAACAGAATTTAACAACGATTATGAGAATAATCCAAGGGCCAGAGAAGCTTTCAAAGATACTCTAAAATCTATTTACGACAATTTCAAATCATAAATGGAAGATGTTTTAAATAAAAAATAGACAGCTCCGTGTTTTCCCATCATTGACAGTACAGACACGAACACAACAAGCTTAACTTCTGAGTTCGGAATGGGATCAGGTGTAACCAAGTCGCTATGGCCGTCTAATCTTTTAAGAAATTTTCATTTTATAAATGTTGCTATTAGGCCAAACAATATCCTCCCAAAAGGCCCATACTGGGTGAACCTCATGTTCAAAAACGCTCACGGCAGGATTTTGCCCCTTTGGGGTACGCCTTGGTGGAGACCTGCCAGGTTCAAAAACGCTCACGGCAGGATTTGAACCTGCGACTTCTTCCTTAGGAGGGAAGCACTCTAATCCAGGCTGAGTTACGCGAGCAGATGAGGGAATAAGGATGGCCTCTTCAAAGGTCTGACATTGGCGCGAACCAAAGGTTTAGATTCCTTTGCAGCATGGGCGGAGAAGGATTCGAACCCTCGTAGGCATAAGCCAACAGATTTTGAGTCTGCCCCGTTTGACCGCTCCGGCATCCGCCCCCTATTCGGTTAAACCGTTTGACCGAACAATTTACTTTTGTGCAAATCCGAAATCTCACAAATGTGAATTGTGAGTAGCTCCGGCATCCGCCCCGAATGCGCGGACGGGCGACCGTCTAATCTTGGCATCCGCAGGGGACAACTTTTTTGT
>CAYMMZ010000033.1:0-6113 GCA_964391715.1 Candidatus Woesearchaeota archaeon
AAAAAATCATACTAAATATAATTCTGTAAGAGGACTTGTTCATGAGCGAAAAGAGATAGTTAGAATGATTAAGGAAGACCCTAAAGGGTATTTTGATGTTCAGATGGCTAATCAATCTCCTTTAATGAAGAGATATCTTTCTATGAATCCTGAGAAATTTTTAGAAATAGAGCGAGGAGATGCAGAGAAAGTTTCTATATATGCTATACAAGGGTATGGTTCTGCCGATTTCTTAAAGTTAAGTAAGAAGGTTCTTGAAGGTCAAATAAAACCATTTGAAGAGGCTAGTAAGAAACTTGAAGAACAGATGGATGCAGAGCTAAAGGCTGAGGGTGAACGATTGGAAAGACTTCTTAAGACGAAGAAGCCATTAACAGGTCAACAGCGGGCTGACATAACTTCTCCATATATTGAGAAGTTTAATGAATTGTCTAAGAAATACCCTGGAGCTCAAGCAGTAGATAGTTCTGGAACTCGATTGAATGATGCTCTTAGTGGAGAGATTCTCTCATTCGCTTTAATAAGCATGAAGAAGAAAGCTGAAGAAGCAGCTAAGAAGAAAGTAGCTTAATCGTTATTTCTTTCGTCGATTAGTTCATCTACTAATTTTGCCATTTCACCTAAGAATTTGTCTGCTTTATTGAACCAGTCGTCTAAATGTTTCCCGCCGACGCTTGTTATTTTTCCGTGGATGATTTCTTTTGAAGCTTTATGGACTTCTTCATAATATTTTACATATTTTTTATGGAGTCTTCCTTTTTTTACGAAGTTTTCTGTTAATACTTTTGGAATGTCTTCAGGAGAAGCAGGAGTTATATGTGCGGTGATTAGTGCTGCGTGAGCCGAATCTACCATTGTCCAATAGAGTCCATCAACTGCTCCGAGCATTGATTGTCTTGCTCTTGCTAAATGATTTGGAGCTCTTTGTAATAATGTATAAATTGATTCAGGGGTTGATTTTATTTTTCCATCTTTTAATAGAATTTTTAATGGATTGAAGAAACCTCCGAAATCAACTACAGCGTCTCCATATCTTAAGATGTTCATGACTACTGGGTCTCCTTTCATCATGTCGTGCCACCAAGTAGTTAGTTTTACAGTATTTATGTGGAGAGGTTTTACATAAGGATTCCTTTTGATTAGTTTTCCTAGTTCTTCTCTATACCATGCGATTAATTCTTGATCCCACATTACTGCAACATCATCTATTATTACAATAATATCTATATCTGATTCGCTTGTGGAATTTTTTTTCATGGAAGAACCAAAAAGGATTACAGACTTAATCATTTGGTTGAATTCCTTGTAGACTTTCATTCCAAAGTCCGTTGCGATATCTCGCTCATTTGAGAGCTTCATAGTTAGAGGTCTTGAAACGCTTTCAGTTGTTTTTTTTGAAGACTTCTTAGGAGGATTTGTTTCATTAGAGCTATCACTTTTTTTTATTACTTTCACCATCTTCTTTTAATTAATAGGGGGATATGTTTTATAAAGGTTTTTGAGGGGAGTTGTTTTGAAGTGGTGTGGGCCCAACACTTTACTTCGTTTAAGTGTTTCGTGCAGTTGGGAATTTATGAGTGTCTAAGGGGTGCCCGCTAAAGGAGAATGTTTTTCTTTGGAAGGTTTTTGGAGAGTGAGGATGGTTAGATTGTTGGAAGAATGGAGATTTATTGTCTGAACATCAAGCCATTGGGGCTCCACCGAACCTAGATTGATTCCCTGGCATTTGTCCTCCAAATTCTAAGGGCATTGTGGTGAATCCAGAGCCATACAATCCATGATGGACTTCTGGATTTGTTGTTCCGTATCCCCCAAAATAATGCCCATGGGTTGCTAAGGCTTCATTCCATGCAGGGCTTGTGCCGTCTGTTCCTCCTCCAGAAATTCTGCTTCCAAATGCGGTTAGAGAGAAAGGATGTGGAGATTTTTTCATATGTTCGACGAATCCTCCCGCCTCTACAATCATTTTCATCTTATCTATTTCTCCATGCTTTTCAAGTTGTTCCAAGACTTTTTTTATTGGAACATTTCCCATTCCAGGGGCTAGATGTGAATCTGAGAATCCAAAATTGTCTGTTACATGGACATGCTTAACATATTTGGCTATTTTTTTTGTTTGTTCTTCTACATATTCATCTCCAAAACCTTTGCTTTTTGCCATGTTTATATGTCCCATATCCCATGTTGCACCGATTCTGTCTTTTGCAATTTTTTTTGCCTGTTTTTCATTCACACCCTCTTCGTTCACTAAATGTTTTACAAATCTTTTTCTGGAATCTTTGATTAATTTTATATGGTCTTCAGCTCTTGAAAAACCAAGCCCCTCAAAAATATTCTCAATAGCTAGAGTCGGGGCGGTTTCTCCGAATTTTTTGTAAGACTCAATTGCTAGGTTCCCGAATGTTTTTGTTGCTTTTTTCATAGCGAAATCTGTTGCATTGACATAGACTTGTGGTGCGTCATATTCCTCCCCTAAATCTCCAGATGTTAAAAGGCGTAGTTTATTTATTGCTTTTCCTAAGGCTTCTTTTTTATGTATTGGACTTAGAAGTAAATGGCCTTTTCCGAGAGTACCATCTTCTTTCCTTATTAACTTATCCATATCTTTTGAATAGTCTTTTGAGAGTTTTTTTAATTCTTTTTTTTGTTCATCTGTTCCGTATTTGTAGGCTTTATGAAACATCGTATCGAAATGTAGTTGGACATTTTTTAGGAAAATATCTGCATCGTGTATTCTCTCGTGACTTTGGTTTTGTTGGGATGTGAGTCCTGGAAGCTCCTCGTTTGTTTCTCTATCATATAACTTCCCTCCCTTAATTTCTGCGTTTTCCCAATTTGGACCTGAGGAGACTAATTTTCCATCCTCATTTATTTTTGATTGTTTTTTAAAATATATGGGAGAGTCTCCTATAATCTCCTCTGCATGTTTTGAGAATGTTGCTAGCTCAGTCATAGAGTTTTCCCACTCACCACCGTTCATAGAATTTAATTGTCCTTTTAATGTCCATATTGAGCCCTTTCCCTTATTTTCTTTTAAACTTTTTGGACTATGCGCATGAAATTTATGTTTTATTTCTAGTGGTTTTAAAGCTTGTTTTGTTTCTAAGTTGATTACTGGGAGTTCTACTAACTTGTCTTTTGTTTTATCATCTTTGTCTGATTTATCTGGAACATACCCTGAACTATATCCTCCCGAATTTCCTGTGTGAAAGACTACGGGGAGATTATCTTGAGGGTCTAAGATGTGGGCTTTTTCTATTGCATCAAACATCCGCCTTTCGTTATTTGACCTTTCCTGTTCTCCTCCCCAACCTCCTTGTCCAAATCCTGCAGCGTCCATTAAAGGTCCATGAAGACTTGGCTTTACACCTGTTAATTTCATTAGAGCTCTTATTTCGTGGAAGTGTTGTGTTGGAATTGCTTGGTCTGCGTCTTTCATTGCTGGTCCGAGCATTGTTACTTCGAAGACTTTTGTACCTTGTTTAATTGCTTTTATTGTTTCACTTAGTTGATTTCCTGTGAAGGGAGAACCTGGAAAACCAATTTGCGCTCCCTTTAAATTACTAAAACCAGTGTAATTACTAAATTCGTCAGAAGTATCTCCTGGTTCAAAAGAGCTATCACCTCCATGATACATAGATTCGCTACTATAGTCCACCATCTTTAATTTATTAAATGAAGGGATTATTTAAATTTAATCTTTGAGATGGCTCTGTCCAGAAATGAAATATTTTTGATTTTCATAATGCCCTCTTATTTCGACTATCATCGAGAACCCACCCGAGTCTTAGGTCGTGTTTCCCAGAGTTTGTGAAAATCATCTATTTTTGGACAAAGCCCTTTGAGATTTATCAATCTCCAAAAATATCTTTTTCTCTAAATTTTAGAATTGTTTTGGATAATATGTTGAGCTTTTCAGAATATGCTTTTTGATATAGATTCATTGATTTTAATTCCCTTTCTAATTTTCTTTTTGATTTAGGAATCTTTTCCCTATCTATTATCTCTTGAAAACCACTTCTTATTCCAGATATGAACTGATAATGTCTGAATCCAATTTTGTAGAGTTCGTCCATATTTTCTTCTAAGCGTTCTCTTTTTCCAAGCCTTCTACTTTTCTGACAAAGTGCATTGGCTTTTTCTACCTCTACATAATACCTTTTTATCTCATCTGAAAGGTTCATTATTCTATAGAATATTTTAAAGTATATAAATCTCTCTTATATTTTGGCTAACCTGCAGTTGAACTCTCAGTGTATTTTTTTGTGTCTTTTTGAATTAAGTCTGACCTTTCAAATGTAGTGGTTGGTCTTTTGTCGGACGGCCTTCCCTCATTAAAGTCTCTTAATCTAGAAGACGTTTCTGGAGCATTCCCTCTATCCCCTGAATACATCATAGCTTCTGGACTTGAAGAATATGAAACTTCGTTGGTGCTTGAATATGCTATTCCACTTTGATTATCTGAAGAATAAAGGTCTCCTTCCCTTGCTGTGTCATAAGCTATTTCTTCTCCTTCAACTGCTCCATAGAAATCTCCTTGGTTTGGGTCTTCTGGTCTATAGATTTCTTCTTCTTTTACCTCTGGTTCTTTTATGTCCTTTGCCTCTTCAATTATAGCGGTTTCTAAACCAGAAGCTCTTTTTTTTGGACTATTTAGTTTGATAGTTATCTCTTCTGAAGAATCTTCCATTTCATTTTCTCCTCCGGTTAGAGAGATATCTTCTGGTTCTAGAAATCCTGGTTCTTCCGGAGATTCCTCTATTTCTTCTTTCGAATTTAGAAGAGTGGATAATTCATCTTTAGGTTCTTCTCTTGAGGATTTTTTATTGACTTTAGACATGTTAAATTATAGAAGAATATATTTAATTATTTTTTGGTTTGTTTCTCAAAAATTTCTTTAAACTCGGTTTTTGGGTCTGTAGTTTTGCTTTCATCTGTATTATCAAAAGGATGTGGAGTGGACGCCATAAGATGGGCTTTTTTATAAATATCATATACTGCATAAATTCCGTCTGCTGCAGATTTTGCAGCTTCAGCCCTTACACTTTTTTCAATAAAATTATCTTGAGAGATATCTTTAATTTCTTCAATTTCTTCATCTTGTTTCTTTTTCTTCCTCTCTTCTTTTTTGAACAATCCAAATATTGCAGAGAAAGGATTTATGTCTGCTTGTTTTTTCTTTTCATCCTTTTTCTTTTCATCCTCCTTATCTCCTTTTAGGAATTTGTCCAAATCCTCTTTTAATTCTTTTAGGGCTTCTTCTGCTACATCTCCATTATAGTTCATACTTTCTGCCACATCCTCCTTTTTCATTTCTTTATTTATCAAGTTTAATTCTTCTTCATTTAGAGAATATGCGTCAAAAGTCATATCTACTCTCCCCCCCATTGCAAAACCTTGGTCTCCTTTTTGTGTGACTCTTTGAGAAACATGCCCTCTATATTTTAGAGTTACTAACATGCAAGGATTGTAGACTCTTTTCAATTTATATTCTCCGAATTTTTTTGGGACTTTTGCTTCTTTTTTTGCAAGGATTGTTAGTTCAAACATTGAAGTGCTAAATGCATTGACTAGGGCTGCGTTTCCTTCAAAACCTTTTTGTCTTAATTCTTCCGCTGCTTTGAAATAAGGTTTCATCCAAGAAGAATATAATTTGATTGTTTCAACTTGGGACTTTAGGTAATTTTTTTCAATATTCATTCTTTTTCTTAATTCGTTTTCCGAATATTTTTTCCATTTTTTGAATTCATCTAGTCTTGGAATTAAGATTCTCATTACTTGGTCATTAATTATCCCTCCATGTTCGTCTGACGCCATTTCCTTTAGTGCCTTGATAGACCTTGCCATCATGAATGCTTCACGAATAGTTGTGAAACCTAATTCTGCTGCCATTTGATGAATTGAACCTCTCCCCCTTTTCATATCTACATTATCTAACCAAATTTGTTTTAATGCTAGATTTCCATTTTCTTTTTTGACCTTATCTTCTGATTTTGCATCATCATAAGACTCTAATCTTATTTCAAATTCTTTTAGGTCATAAATTAAATTTAGAACCGATTTGATAACTTGGTTGACTCCTCCTAAAATTTTCATTGCTTCTTCTTGCATTC
>CAYMMZ010000033.1:6213-8469 GCA_964391715.1 Candidatus Woesearchaeota archaeon
GATTTGATAACTTGGTTGACTCCTCCTAAAATTTTCATTGCTTCTTCTTGCATTCTTGTTACTTTTTGCCCCATTTCTCCGAAGTGTCCTGAACCTGGACTTGACATAAAATTGTCCGTGATTTTTTCAGTTTTCCATCCCATATCCTGAATGAAATCCAAAATCCAATAATAGATAGGTTCTAGCTGTGCTTGTTGAGAGTCGAAAGTCATTTTATAAGAGGCTATAGGCTCACTCCATTTTTTTCTAGCCTTATCTTTTGACAGGACTTCTTTAATCACCTTTTTTATTTCTGCCATAGACTAGTTTAGAATAGAGAATATATAAACGTTTTTGCATTCTTAATTTTCTCAGAAATATTTAAATAAAGTATTTGTCTAGTTAATTTATGATTTTTAGAAAGAAGAAACGAATGGTAGATATGAGGGAGTTGCAAAAAAGGGGAGTTGTCGTGATTCCAAAAAATGAGGTGGTGGTTCCGATGAATACTGATGGTTTTGTTGAGATGGGTTCGGAGCCTGGTTCTCCTGCTTCTTCTGTTGTTGAGAGTTCTTCTAGTGGGACCGATTTCCTAGGGTTTATGGGTTCTTCTGATTCTTCGTCGTCTGCCGATTCTTTTTCTACTTCTTCTGAAGGGTATGATAAAAGGGAAGTTGACGAGAAGATTACTGGGCTTGATAATAAAATCTATAAGCTTGAACAGAGGATTGAACTCCTTGAGAGGAAGGCAGGAGTTGAAGGGTCCTCTAATGGGAGCTCTTATGACTCTTCTAGCGAGAATAGTGTTGGTGCAATGGGTTGGTAGAATTTTTTAAGGAGGTATTTTATGGGAGAAGAATTTAAAGAATCTTGGAGAGAAAGGTTAGGTGATGATATTGAGAGTTGTGTTATAGGCGGTTTTATGGGGGCCGTAGGGGGAATTGTTAGCGCTGTCAATTATCCTCTTACAGGATTATTAATTGGTATTGGGGGCGGAGCTTTGGCTGGAGGTATTATGGGAGACCCCCCATTTAGACGGCTTAAAAATTATGTAATTGGAGGCACTCTCGCTATTATTCCTTATGCTTCAACGATGGTTAGTTATTCTATTGGACTTTCTAAAAATGAAGAGATTGAAAGTGACTTAGAATCGACAAAATTTTTGGATGGGATAGAGGATAATCGCTCTGTTTCTTATAAACCTATAACTTTGGAAGAGTTTGAGAAGAGGATAGAAGAGTACGATCGGTGAAGTTTATTTGTTTTCCCAATATATTTAAAACCCTTGAACTCTTGTAGAATATATGAGTGAGATAACTGAAGATGTGATAAGAGCTTATGCTCTGGAGAATGCTGTGAAGCATGGTGGGAATGCGAATCAAGGTTCTGTTTTGGCTGGTCTTTTTGCTGAAGGGCTTGAAAAAAGCAAGGTGAAAGATATTATGCCGAAAATTCAAGAGGTTTTGAGAGAGATTAATTCTTGGGACTTGGAGAAACAGAATTCTAAGCTTAAAGAATATGGAGCGATTACGAGTAAGCGAGAAGTTCGTGAGGGTCTTCCACTTTTGGAGAATGCTGAGAAGGGGAAGGTTATAATGAGATTTGCTCCGTTTCCTTCAGGTCCTTTGCATATTGGGAATGCCCGACCTTTGATTTTGAATGATGAGTATGTTAAGATGTATGGAGGGAAATTAATTCTTGTTATGGATGATACTATTGGGAGCGAGGCTAAACCAATTGAACCTTTGGCATATAAATTAATAGAAGAAGGAGTAAAATGGCTTGGGGTTAATTATGATAAAAAAATAATTTATAAATCTTCAAGGATTGAGAAGTATTATGAATATGCTCATGAGTTAATTAAGAAAGGTTACATGTATGTTTGCACTTGTCCACAAGAGAAAATTCGTGATTTTAGAATGAGGGGAGAAGAGTGTCCGTGTAGGCAATACCATGCGACCCATCAACTGAGAAGATGGAAAGATATGTTTAGGGCTGAAGAAGGTGCTATGGTTGCTAGATTAAAAACTTCTATGAGTGACCCAGATCCTGCTTTTAGAGATAGAGTGATGTTTAGGATTAGCGACAGACCTCATGCTCGTCTTGGAACTAAATATAGGGTTTATCCTTTGCTTGATTTTTCATGGGCGATTGATGACCATTACCTTGGAATTACTCATGTTCTCCGTGGAATGGAGTTGGCTATTGAGACTCGAGTTGAAAAATTTATTTGGGATATTTTTAAATGGAAACATCCTGAAGTTATTTATAATGGGC
>CAYMMZ010000034.1:0-8251 GCA_964391715.1 Candidatus Woesearchaeota archaeon
CTAAATGCAAAGGGAGCCCTTCGTACGACCATCCATACTAACGGTACCCATCCATGAGATGTATGTTGCATGGGTGTTGGATGGGATAATTTGGAAAACGGCTGAGCTAAAATCTTCATCAAATCAAAATAATTTTCCGATCTACTACTATAGTAGTAGGGGGAAATTACCCATTTCCAAAGCGTTATAGGCTATTGACATTGAGGGCATACTCCTGCAGTAGCCAAGCAGGAAATCTACACCATGGGCTAAGGAAGTGAACGATTGACACACAAAATCAGACAAGAAATACAAACCGTAAAACCGAATGAAAAACAAATATATTTTGTAAATACATCTTAATTTTTGTATTATACAAAATTAAATACCTCGAGTTCTACGGTGACATTATGGCGTTAGATCCTAACCAGATTGCTGAATTATTGAAAATGCGAGCATTGGGCTTTAGCCAAGCAGAGATTGCTAAGGCATTAGATACCTCGCAACAAGTGATTGCATATCAACTGAAGAAATTGAAAGAGCGAGCGACGAAAAAAGGAACAGATGAGGTGTTCAATGCTGCATTGATTGGTGGATTAGCAGGTGCTGCCGCAGGAATTGGACTCGTGGCTATACTTGAGCTGCTCAAGAATAACAAGGAGTGAATGTAATGAGAACTAACAAATCATATTTCATCGATGTGGAAAACGTAGGTTCCAAAACTATAGAAAAATTCCTTAGCCAAGATAAGACAAGCCATGTCGTTGTTGTAACTGGTCCTCAAAGCAATTTCAAAGCCTCTGGAGTAATACTCGAGGAGTTATCCAAAGGGAAAAATAGTCGAATTGACGTTATTCACAGTGATATTTCTCGTGACCAACTTGCTGACAAACTCCTACTTATCAAAGTTGGAGAATTCAGAGGGAGATATCCTAATCGACAATTGATTATTGTTTCAAAGGACAATGGATTCAAAGATGCTGCAGACATTATGAATGCTCATTGGAGTTCAAACATTCAAGTCATAAAAGAACTTCCTGTTGGAACGGAGAAAAAGACGAAACCACAGAAAAAGCAACAACAACAAAAGAAAGCAAAACCTGTAAAGAAAGCGCCAACCAAAAAGCAACCACAATCTCAGAAGAAAAGCCAAAACCAAATCAAAGGAGGAGGGCAAAAGTATTGGGAAATTGTTTCTAAGCGAGCTGTTAGAAATCGTGCTAAAACGCTGGATGCTCTAAATAAATCAATTTCGAACATAGGAAAAACAGGTATCGATGCTCAACCCGACAAGGTTGTAAATTATCTGAAATCCAAAGGAAAAATTTCAGTAAAGAATGGAAAGGTCACTTGGTTGGATTCGTGAGGTGAAGTTATGAGTAAAGTAGTAGGATTCAATGAAAGGCTAAAGAGGGTTTCTAATCATGGAATCCATCTCAAATGGGTCATTGAATCTGAGGCAAAGGGACATACTCCGACAGTAAGCCAACTAATTTCCCACATCAAAGCAACAGACATTGAATCTAATCCTGATTTCATATTAAAGCAACTTGTTGAATCAGAAGCCATTATTCAAGATGCTAACTTAATCAGGATAAATGGCCCTGTTACAGACTTCATTTTGTGGGCGTCTGATGCTTCAAATATTATGCCAGGTTCTCGGATTGAGCAGATATTCAGCGAGGTCATCGCTCAAATCAATTCAATCTTTGAGAAATTAAACCAGGACGGAGAAACTCTACGTCAAAAAGGCGCTTACATTACTGAAAGAGTAAGAGACATTAACTCAAAATTACTAACCTTGCGAGGAGCTGCTGCTGAGAATGTCAGAACTGTAATTAATTCATCATCTTCACTCAGACTTCTAAAGGAAGATGATAGGTTGAAATTTATAGCTAGAGTTTCCAAATTATGGGAAGAAGATATTGATCCAATAAGTGGATTTAGAAAAGTGACAAGCGATTTACAGATTCGAAGGAGAGAGGCAAGAAGCATCCTTGAAAGTATGATCTACAGTGGTAAATCGAGCCATACAATAAGAAGGGATTCTGAACGAATTCTTGAGTTATTAGATATGACATGGGATCGAATCGCATATTCTCATGATATAATGATTAAAGAAGTCAGACCACTGTACAAACTTGCTCAAAGAATGAAAAGTACCATCTCGATTGTAAACGCAGCTGAAAATATGATTAACCATATTATTACACAAAATAAATTCACTCCAAATTTAGACTTATCAATACCTTCTTTACGAGTAAATCAACTGTTTTCCGACTTAAGCATTGATTCTTTCATATTGACACTAGGTGATGTCGAAGATGAGGCCGAATACGTCATTCCGCCAAGAGCCTCAATGGAAGAAATCGATACGATTAATCCTCCAATCGACATTATAGAATTAGTAAAGAATGAGAAATTTATTCCAGATGCTATGGAATTTGTATTGGGTCATCCATTAACACAAAGTCACACTATCCAGGAATGCGCCATTGCAGTTTATTCGAGAAGGGGAGAAATTGTACATCATTTTAACCGAGATTCAAACAAGAAATTGTATTCAAAAGAAAATAGCGATTTCGACCTTTTATCTAGGCCAATACAAATTGAGGTGATAGTTTGAATTCAAAATTAATTAAAGCAACCTTTGACGAAATGAAAAGCGGATATCATATCTCAATAGGGCATCCTTTGTGGAATGAAATAATCGAGCACAGTGAGGAATTAATCGAATACTTCTCCCATTTACAACTAGAATTAGAAATTAAATCTGACATTGGTTATTGTTATTTCAAGACTGCTGATTCTAATGACTTAATCGATTTAAAGAGAGCTAGAAGGGCTGTTGCAATTCTGAATATTCTCGTACTAGAAATAAAGAATTTAGCAGGAGATGAGGAATTAGAAGGATTCCTTTTGGGAAGGAATACCTTTCCGCTAGAATCGTTAGAATTGCATAATACTGGAAGGTTTTCAAAGGCTTTGAAACAGCTAGGAGTCTCCGACAAAGAAGATGTGATAACCCATCTAAAGTCTTCGCAATCTTTTGGATTCCATAAAATTGAGAACGGAAGAATAATGCTACAAAAAGCATCTGATCGAATTTTCAAATACACTCTGTTAGAGATTCCTAAAGTATCAGAAATGGAGGAAGAAGAATGACTGAATTACAAAGTATCAAACTTACTAGGATGGTTCTAATTAGAAGTGGGAAATTTGACTTTGCTGATTTTGATATAGAATCCCCAATACATCTTTCTGGTGGAAATCGGAATGGGAAGACCACATTGATTAATGCAATACAACTAGCAATTTCATATGACTTGAAAGAGTGCTCTTGGGATGGTCATGATATAGAAGCAACCAAAAAGCACTATTTCGGTCAAGGAGCATATATCTTATTTGAATTTAATACATCTGTTGGAGCACATTGTTTGATGCTAAGAGGATTAGGGGCGCTAGACAAATGGAAAGCAGAATACGAACACTGGCATGGTTCTCTTGACGTTGAAAAATTCATGGAATTTTACCCCAATGGGGATCCATCATCCCCTAAGAAATGGGATGAAATCCAAGCGTACCTCCTAGAAAATCATTCTAAAAAAATCGAAGGTAAAAGAGACTTCGACAATTTCTTATTCGATGATATTGGCATACTAAAAACAAAGAAAAAAGAGGACTTGAGAGCATTTCGAATGTTGTTCAAGGATATACTTGGATTCAGCAGCATCGAAGATGAGAGACTGAAGAAATTATTTGTTGGGATGTGGACAGAGCCAAAAAATAGAACAATCAACTTATCAGATAAACAAGATCAATTGAATGAACTCGTTAGGGAATCAAGCCTTCTTTCTAAGTTCGAAGATTCACGGGAGAAAATAAAGAATTTACTTTCTCGATACAAACAATTCCAGGATGACTCGTATACTGCATCTGAAAGTATTGCAAAAATCATCAATACACGTGAAAAATTTGTTAACAATTTATTGGATGAAAAACAAAAGTTTCATTCAAGTGAAATCAAACTCGATGGAGAAATATCCAAGTTGGAATCGCAGAAAGCGGATTTAGACTTGCAAGGCAGACAGGATATCAAAGATTCAGGTAGGCTTGAAGGAGAAATAGAAAAAATCACTGAAAAACTAGAATATATCAAGAAAATTAATCCGAGTATAAGACTTGAAATCCATGAACTGAGATCTGAGTATGAAGAAATTCAGATGCTACTGGCTGGGAAGAAAAATGCAGATTTAGATGATGGAGAACCTATTGAGAGAAGGTTAGAGAGAATCGCAATGCGGATTGATAGTCTAAAAGCGCAATTGGAGGGCAAATTATCTTTGAAAAGCATTCTGACAGAAGGTGGATTTTCTTCTCAAGATTTGACATTTGCAAGTGTAGTTTTTAATCAAGATTTATTGTCAACAATTCCAAAAGGTACGCTTTCCGAATCTACAATCAACACACTTCAGGAATTAATCAAATTACAAAAAGATGAGAAAATTGTAAATTTCGATTCAATGGTCCTCGATACTTCAGGAATTCCGATGAAAGAAGTAAAGCCACAAAAACTTAGATCTGAGTTAGATTCCGAATTACAAAAACTCGAAGAACGAAATAAAAAATTGCAATCAGACAAAGAAATGCTTGATCAGTGGGAAACTACTCAGAAGAGATTCAGAGAGTTAAATTCGCTAATCAAAGATGGAGAAAAGGACATCAATTTACTAGATAGTGAAACTGAAATTGAAAAGGACTCACAAAAAATAAATCAATCCCTCGCCGAAGTACAAGCTAATATCAGGGAAAGGGATAAGCAAACCAAACAAATCACAAACGCTGTCGGTGAAAAGGTTAGGCAAATCAAAGAACTTCAAATCAAGCAAACAGAACTAACTAATCAACTACAATTGGTTGATGAAAAATTCACTATACTTGAATTAAACGAATTCATCATTCCACATGAGTCTGATAAGACGGTTGAGTTGAATGAGTTTTTGAGAACCCTTGATAATGTAAACTCTAAATGTTCAAAATTATGGAAGGAGAGGGCCTCTATATTTGAGGAGGTAAAGGATGTATTCCATCTCATAGAAAGAATCCACTTTATGTCGGACTTGGAAGAGGGGATCGCTTATCTTCAAAATGAAGATGAGCAATTCGAGAACAAAAAACAAATCCAAGAAGCTGATGTGAGGGCCTTCTTTGCATCACTAACAGATAACTTACAGCGTTTTATGGAAAGTATTGAAAAAATTAACAGAGAAGTACGTACAATAAACAACAGACTGAAAAAAACAACAATCTCAAACTTGGATTCTGTACAAATTAAAGTCAACATTATCGACTCAGATATACATAACCTTATCAAATCAGTTCTGTATGAAAATTCTCCACAAAAGACCTTGTTTATTCAATCAAAAGCAGAGATAGAGAGATTGGAATCATTGATGAAGAAAGGGGAATTGTCACTTAGTAGCATACTTGGCCTGAAATTTATTGTTGATGATGAAGGGGCAATTACAGAATATTCAAACTTGAAAAAGATAGAGTCAACTGGAACGACACTGGCAATAAAGGTAGCAATTTACAGTGAAATAATTGGTGGAATGTTATCGGAGAGCGCATCTATTCCAATTTTTATTGATGAAGTAGGAGATTTGGATGACGAGAATTTCCATACAATCATTCAATACATCATGAAGCGGAAACTAAACCCCGTTACTGCCACACCAAGGGTGACTTGGGTTATTCCTGAGTTTTATCACTTAGTTGGAACTGGTAATCACAAAATCTTAGATGAAAAGAACCGATCTAGCTGGAAAAGGAAGGTTGATGTAATTGAATCCTAAATGGCGATTGTTTAACAAATTAAATTCAGGGGTTTTGATCAGCCATAATGACGTTCCTAAGAGCCTACACTCAACTATTAATGAGATGTTAAAAAGGGGTGTAGTCACGAAGATTAAACCTAAGGGAAATAGGAAATTCAAGTACGTGGTTTCAAATGATGCACTGTTCCAAATTATGCTCAAGTCAGAATTCCCAGAAGGACTTGATTCCCTAGAATTCGAGAACAATTCTAGGGAAAGTTCTGCTAAAAGAGAGAGAGATTCTAAAGGGGCCTCAGTTAAGGTCGACTCTTCATTGCTTCTGAAGGTGTTCAAATCTAATGGTAAACACACTGATGATCTTGTTCGAATGACTAAGAATCATGGCCTTGCCGCAATAGACATAGAATCATCAAAATTTACTGCAAAGGGAAAATGGGTTAGTATCGAAAACCATGAAACTTTTCACTTCTGTAATGAAAATAATTGTAGTGAATATGATGGAGCAATTTTACTCAGTGGTAATCCTTCGGCAATGAGGGTAAGTTGGATGAAAAAGTCTGCAGACGAGGGTTGTAAATTTGTTCATTTTGCTGACCTCGATTTCTTTGGTATAGAGCACTTTGGCTCAATAAAAGAGTCTCTTTTTGATTCGATTGATTTGTGGAATTCACCCTTGATTGACGTTGACTTCTACCAAAAGCATGGGGACAAAGAATTATTCGAAAAACAAAAGACTGAAGCTAATCTAAAGAAAATTGAAAAAACGATAATTGGTAATGTTAACGCACGTGAAATATTTGAAAATATTACCAAAAGTGGATTTTGTATCCACCAAGAATTAATTCATAACTTGTTCTTTGATTAGGTATTTATTGATTTTAATTTTTGATTATTTTCCGACTCTATGCCAGGGTTTACTTCCCCACCAAGAAGGAGGTTGAAACTTCAATCGCTTAGTATGGAAGTCATTGTTGATTGTTCGAGTAATAGAATTACCCTGCCATTTACCGCCTCGTTTACCTTTTATTCCCCGCTTATTGAGTGACCTTGCCAATGCTGCAGTAGCCATACCGTTCTCATTGATTTGCCATGCCATGTAGTCGACGTAGTCTTGTTCAGTCCAGTTTGGAACGAACATACCGTTTTCATCCACGTCCCAACCAAAGATAGATTTCGTGAATTGCTTGTTTGTCGCTCTCAATTGATTCATTGCCTCAATCGTTCTTTCTGAAATCAATCCTCTTTCCATTTCAGCGAGTGCTCCCATCAAGGTGAGAAAGAATCTACCCATTGTGGTAGATGTATCAACTGCTTCTCCATTCAAATCGACGATATGCAAGTCTATTCCCGCATCGTTCAATTCATCTATTGTTGTAAGAACATCAGTAGTTAGTCTGAACATTCTATCTAATTTCATAGTGACAATACCTTGGTATTGGCCTGTGCTTAACCTTCGTTTGAGAATTCTGCCTTTCGGCCTATCCCACAAAGGAATACCACCACTAACACCTTCCTCTATGATGATATCATCAGGACTTAGGTTCAACTTCTTGTATCTGACATACTCAATAATTCGTCTTTTTTGGGCTTGAATGCTCACGCCTTCATCGACTTGTCTTTGTGAGGAAACTCGAATGTAAGCAATGGCTTTTCTTGGTTGGGAGGGATTTCCATTTTGCAACATAACTGAACATTGTTGTTTTTCTATTTAATACATCACAACGTCCGTAATTTTATGCAGTTGGATCAATCAACCAATTGATGAGCATAACGTTGCATCGGTTCATGCAGTAAGCCCTTGGAATATGTTGATTGGTTTCAACGGTATGTTGGAACCCCTGTTCGAACCATCAACCAATCAATTCGGATAGATTGTATGGGGTTATCCGATTACCCATCCAACTCCCAAAAACGGTTGAAAGGGGGTGCAGTGGGTCTGTTTGTTCGCTAGCGAACAAACAGACCCACTCAATGCCCATCAAACTACCATATTCAGTTGGAAGGGGTTTTGGATACTCCCTTCCAACTTATCCGAATCGGTTTGTTGTTGGTTGCAACAAATTGCTCTATTGAAGAGTCGAATCAACAACAACTGGGTGATTCAAGGGGCTCTTCACAACAATCATTTGAACAATTAATCAACTTCCATTCTCCTTCATCCATGCAAATACATCCGCAACCACATTGCCAGCCAACAGGATCCCAACCAGAGCCCCCTTCTGCCCTCACATAAAGTCGTTTCATTCGTCCATCACATTCGCAAATATTCGCTTTGACTCTCGCCATGAACTCTCGGTTATTGTAGTCAATATAAATGTATTTATTGACTACATAACTCAATCAATACTATGGGGTCCCCTTCCAACACCCATCGGTTGGATGGGTACCCATCCAACAGGCTAGCAGTCATTTGTTTGTCTAAGCAAAGCTACCGC
>CAYMMZ010000035.1:0-6547 GCA_964391715.1 Candidatus Woesearchaeota archaeon
AACCTAGTTGCTTTTCTGATAGAATATATTCCTTTTTTCCATCTAGAAGATGTTGGTAAATGTGATGACCTATCAAATACGGCTCTTTCAAAAGATCTTAATGATAATAAAAAAGATTATTGTATATTGAGAGTAGCAATGAGAAGGTCAAATCCAGGAAATTATAGTAGTAGTATTCATTTATGTGAGGAAATAGATAATAATGGTAGGAGGTCTGATTGCTACGACTCAATTATAGATATTTATAGTAGTGAAAAAAATTATCTTGAGTTTTGTAACACGATTCCTCTTTTAGATAAGAAAGATTATTGTTTAAGTATTGCAGTAATTCACAGTAATAATATTACACTCTGCCTAGACATTAGTGATAAGAAGCTAGCAAGCGATTGTATGGTTACATTAGGAATATGTAATAATAATTCTATCTCGGCTAAAGGTATGTTGGGCTGTTTTGATAACTCAATCGAAGAAGGAAATCATGAAATATGTAGTGCAATTGAGAGTTATGATCTCCACAATGAGTGTAAAGAATTTACCGAAAAAAAAGTGGAAGATTTAGAATATTGTAAGGCTACAGGCTTTCGTGTACATGAGTTCACTAAAGGGGGAGATTGTTTAACCCAATTGGCTTTGAGTACACTTGACATAACTATTTGTAATGAAATAGAAGATCTCTCAGATAGATCTTTTTGCGAGGGAATTTTAGTCGCAAGAATCTGGAATACATATGAGTAGGGTTAATTATTGTAAGCCACTATTTGCCTAAGGTTTCTGATTAGTTTATTAAACTTAGGAGGTAATTATAAATCAAATCAGAAAGTCCACTTATCGGTGACAGAGAGTGGGGACAAGTTTTTTATAATTAAGAGATTTGATAGAATCAATAGAAAATAATTTGAGTAAACAGCAAAGATAAAAACCACCCTGAGATATACCAAAGTGTCCGTCACAGCGGTTGGGGCGTTCAACCATTCCATCTATAAAAGTAATAACCTTTAGCAATATTCACTGGTCTTGCCTTCCTGGCCTGATCCGGGAAGACTTTTTACAATTGCAGAATCTTCACCCGAAAGTAAGTCTAACCAACATACAGCATGAGACGCTAAATCGCTAGGATAATTTTGGATAAATTCTGAACTCTGAGATGCTTCATTTTTCTCTCTTAAGTCATATACTCCAAAGTCAACAAAAACATTATTTGGATGTCCAACTTCAAGTGCAATTTCCTCTCCACTTACAAAATCTATAGGGTCCACCTTATAGGTCCTAGAATCATCCACCAAAGGTTCTGGTAATTTATCGGCAATTTCTTGCAATTTTGGAGAAAGAACTAATAAATGATCAAATCTAAATTGGATTCCACAGGGAGCGATAAAATCAAACATATATTGGATATTTCCTCCCTCAATATATCTTCCTCCTTGGCTCAAAATACTATTCATTGGAATTTTAACAGATATTTTATTGTCATTTACATTATCAAATCTAAAACCACCATGAGGTTTATAATCTCCTCCCCGAATTTGGCCAGGATAAAGAACTGAGGTAGCTAAACTAAGGTCTATTGGAGTTTCTAAATTTAAAGGTTCAGGGCATGTCCCCTCAAATTCACGACCAAATTCTCCACCTTCTCCATATCCGCCACTATAATCTTCTCCTTCATGATCTCCAACGACCATTTCAGGAACATCTTTATTTCCTTCGGCGGGCATACCTAAGCTTGCTGCCCCATCTCCAGATGCATCCTCACTTGAACTAGTTGTTTGAGTATCTTTAATTGTTTTTATAGAAGATAATCCGATGAATCCGACTACAATCAATAGAATAAAAATTCCAAAAATTATAACCCTCTTCATAATAGATTAAGGTAGAATCCTTATATAAATTTAATCAATTTAAAAATCTCTTGATTATTTTATTATAAATCTATCTTAGTTATTAGCGTATCTTATTTTCCAGTAGATGAAAAAAGCTATTATCAAAATAACAATTAAAACTATGGAGTTAGCAGAATTTCCAGGATGACCAATGTTGTTGTGTTGATCGAGTGATTTTAACTTAACTTTCACACTACTGTTAGTTGGATGGTTAATTCTTTGTCTTTTAACGTAGTTAACCTCACTTGACAGTTGTTTCACAAAACTTAAATAGTGAGATTTTGATATAGTTAACATGTCAGAAAAAAATGTTTCTATTGATGGAAAAGTTGCTTTAGTTAGCGGATCTAATAGGGGTATAGGAAAAGCTATTACTATTGAATTATTAGAAAGGGGCGCTAAGAAAGTTTATGCAGGTGCTAGAAATACGAATTTATTAAATGATTTAAAAGAAAAGTATGGTGAACGTTTAGTTCCTCTGGAATTAGATGTTACAAGCGATGAAAGCATTGCTAAAGCTGCAGAACTTGCAAGTGATGTAGAAGTTTTAATTAATAATGCGGGTGTTTTTGATTTTGGAAGTTTCATTGGTGGTAATTTGTTAAGTAGTTTAGATAATAATCTTAAGGTAAATCTTTATGGGCCTGTTAAATTAACGAATGCATTTCTTGAAACATTAAAAAAATCTGATTCTGGAGCTTTAGCTATTGTTTGTTCAGCAGTTTCTTTTGGTAATATGCCGATGGGATTGACTTATTCAGTTTCCAAAGCTGCAGCTCATAGTGTTGTACAAGGTCTTAGGGGAGAACTTAAAGATTCAAACTTATTAGTTTCAGGCATTTATCCAGGACCAATAGATACTGAAATGACTAAAGATTTTGAAATGGATAAGACTTCCCCTGAGACGGTTGCAAAAAGTGTTGTTAAAGGGTTAGAAGGAGGAAAAGAGTACATTTTCCCAGATCCTATGTCTGAACAAATGGGACAATTATATTTTTCTGATCCTAAAGAAGTTGAAAAACAATTTGCATCTTTTGGAGAAGAAGAATAAAAATGATTAATGTAAAAGTAACTTTTATTGTTAATAAGCCTATCAAAGATTTGTGGAAGGTTACTGCTGAAGAATTCGAAAAAATTGGTTCTTGGTCCACTGGAATTTACAAATCTTGGAAAACAAAAGAATATGATAGGATTTGTGAAACTTCCTTTGGTAAACTTTATGAAAAAATTACCTTAAAAGATGAGAAGGATTACCGTATTGAAGTTGACGCTAAGGGTTTACCTTTTTTTGTTAAAGAGTTTACAGGTTTTTGGCAATTCAAAAAGATTACTGATAAAAAGACTGAAGCCACTGTTTCTCTTAATATGAAAACTATGCCCATTATTGGTTCTTTCATGGGACTATTCCTAAAGCCACAATTAGAAAAAGGAATTAAGATTACAGTTAAAGATTATATTCATTTTTTAGAGAAAGGGACTATTTCCGATAGAAAAAAAAGAGAAAAAGCTTCTTTAAAAAAATAAGTTAATCCTGTTTGAAAGTCTTATTTTAAGAGCAAACTAGGAGATAGAATATTATTTATTGTAAAGAATTTCAAAGACTATATAATCTTTATGGGGATGAGATATGAATGATAGATATTCGGCGTAGATTACTCATATTTAGAAAAATGCAGAAAGTTGTATCTTTAGTACTCTAAATCTACTCAAAGAGATATAAATATTCTTCAAGTCCTTCATTTTCTAACTCATCTTTTGGAATAAATTTAAGGGCGGCAGAGTTCATACAATATCTAATATAATCATTAGATTCGGGCCCGTCTAAAATTATATGTCCTAAATGCGAGTCTGCATACTTGCTTCTTATTTCTGTACGCTTGACAATTAATTTATAGTCATCGTGTTCAGTTACAAAATTAATATTTATCGGCTTAAGAAAACTAGGCCAACCAGTTCCCGAATCAAATTTATCAGTTGAAGAAAATAATGGTTCCCCAGAAACTATATCTACATAAATCCCTTCATCATGATTGTCCCAGTATTCATTATCAAAGGGCCTTTCAGTCCCCTCTTTTTGAGTTATTTTATATTGTAATGGAGTAAGAATCTCCTTTAACTTATCATCTTCTGGCTTTTGATAATTTGCCCACTTATTATCATAATCTAAATCGGTGTCTTCAAATAAATCATCATATTCTCCACTCCCCCAGATTGACCTTATAAAAGCGTCCCTTCCAGACCCTTTACGATAAACATTATATCTTATTGTGCTGTCTTTTGAAAAATCTTGATGATAATCTTCAGCAATCCAAAAAATTCCTGCGGGTTCCACTGCTGTCACAATCGGTTTATCAAAAATATTTCTACTCTCAACTTCTGCGATTACATCTTCTGCTATTTGTCTCTCAGATTCAGTTAGATAATATATTGCAGAGGTATATTGATACCCTCTATCATAAAATGAACCTCCTGGGTCTGTTGGATCCGTTTCCCTTAATAATTCAAGAACTAAACGACGATAAGTAATAATATTTGGGTCATAATAAACTTTAACCATCTCACGATGCCCCGTATTTCCTTGTACAACCATATTGTAACTAGGATTTTCAACTTCTCCACCCATATATCCTGAAACCGCCTTGCTAACGCCTTCTAACTTTTCAAAATCACTCTCCGTGCACCAAAAACAACCTCCAGCAACATACGCTACAGCAATGTCTACATTCCCTGAAGAAACATCTTCGATGCTTGGTGAAACTTTCCCATCATACCAATTAGAAATCCAACTTAATGAAAAAACAACTACAATAAGTAACATTATTTTAAGGGCATTCTTTAAGGGCATTCTTTTTAATTTCATTATTAATTAGAATTAACCATAGGTATTTAAAATCTATTGATGAATGACAATTATGAAATTTAAAGAGCTAATAAAAGTGACTGGATTGCCGGCTGTAATTGCATCTCTTTGTTGTTTAAGCCCTCTGGTCCTAGTTCTTTTTGGCCTATCCACTGTTGCCTTTGCAAGTTCTTTATCAGATGTACTCTATGGACAATATAAATGGATTTTTAGGGCTGTTGGATTATTTTTCCTATTAATCAGCCTGGGAATATATTTTTGGAAGGAAAGAGGAATTTGTTCAATTGATGAAGTTAAAAAGCACAGAAGAGAAATTATAAATAAAACTCTTTTATTTATAATCGTAGGAATTTTGGCGTATATCTTTTTCCTTTATGTTATAGTACACTACGCAGGGGTTTTTCTAGGAATCTGGGAAAATTATTCTTAGAAATAAAATAAACATAAATCGTCTTACAATAAAGAATAGTAGTTTCTGCGGTAGCTTAGGTATAAGAACTTCCTATTGGGTTGTAATAATTTTATCGTTTTATCTGATAGATTATCACACACAAATTTTAGAACAAATTTATCTCCAAGTGATTATATTCAAAATTGCGAAGGCAATCATTTGAAGCCCATTAAAAACAAGCGTATACATCTGAAGCCCATCAGCGTAATAAGGCATCATGGTGATTGCAAAGTATACAAAAAGAAGATTATGGATTAAAAATAAACTAGCAAAAATAAATAATCCTGCCGTAAATAATGACTTAATCTTCAAGAGATTTTTAGAATAAATATATAAAATGCCTAAAAGCAAAACTATATTTATTGAAGCTATTATCAAGGAAGCATTAATTATTGCCATTTTTTATCTTAGATTAATCGCTATTTATATCTTTTGAAATTAAAATAAATTAAAATAAATTGTTTGAATTTAGTTGGTTATTGGACAACGAAAATCATTTGCAGGAATTCTCGTTATTATTACATCTCCAGCACTTTCTGCTGCAAGAACTGCTTCATCAGAGTCCAAAATGTAAGGGGTTACCCCATCTACAAATGTAATTGAATTAAATGCCCAAGACCCTCCTTTAAATCCTTGTTCTCCGGGACCAATTCCAGCAATTCCAAGTTGCCCACTTGCACCGTTCGTAACTGCATAGAATAAATCACTTCCGCCATTGGGAATATTTGCGGGATTGACTACCGTTCCAACAGTCTCTCCGTTCAAGAATAAATCCCCAAAACCTGCTTTTGATTCCGCCAACGAAGCACTAAAAAGTGCTACTGAAAACATCAATCCAAGTGTAATTAAACTTATTTGTTTTTTCATATATTATCTACCCCCTTTTAATTGTTAAACTATAAAAGAAAAAATTTTATTAAATAGATTTTCCAGAGTTATACCCTAATTGCTTCCAAATTTCATCAAATTCCGAGAAATTTTCATCCAAAAATCTTGAAAGAAAATAAACTCCCCCATAAGTCCCTTTTTTTTCTATAATCTTATGTTTAATTAAAACTCTCAAGTGATGTTTAATAGTCTTATAATCATAATTTAATTCCTTGGACAGGATATGAGCATTTGAAGGTTTATCTTTTAATCTAAGCAAAATCTTTGACCTAGATTCTCCACCTCTCGTCCCTAAAAGAAGATAATATAATACATTTTTCATTCAAACCTTAAATGGAGAATATTTATATATCTGTTTATTTCAAGATCATAATGAGCAAATTTGGCCATTTCTGGTACTTTTCTACTATATGTATATTTTTATTTGTTTGGATTTTTATGCCGGTAGAAGGAAAAAAAGTTTATTTGCCA
>CAYMMZ010000036.1:0-6538 GCA_964391715.1 Candidatus Woesearchaeota archaeon
GCATCTGAAAGACAATGCCAAGGTGTTCACAGGGCCAATTTTTGGTTGGGATAGGAGAGGCGGCGACATCATCCCGAATTGGAAAGAACAGGATACTATTGACTACATGCGATATCGACACTATGTCCAAGGGTGGTCTGGAAATAGGATTGCAAAACATCTCAATGAAATGGGTGTGAAAGGCAAACTTGGTGGTTCTTGGACATCAAGCATGGTGCTCAGAACATGTCGATATGAATTTCACGAAACCCGTCGAATGTTTAACCATCCCGAATGGTGGGGGGCAGAGCCCTATCACGATTCAACAGAATGGTAAGTGATTCTGCGTTATGATGTAACAATACATTTTACTAATTCTAATGACTAAGTGATTGTAGCTCAATTTCCAAAGCCTTGTATTCACCTATATGTAATATCATCAAACTCTTCCACAGCTTACCATGATTTGGTACATGATGGTGCAGAAGTTCATGTACAATTACATAATCCATTAATTCAGTACGGACTCCAAGAAGAGAGATGTCAAAAGTCAGCCTACCAGCTGTAGAAAATGATGCCCATTTGTTCTTCATAGAGCGCATAGAGATTCCATTCACAGGTGTTTCAATTTTTGAGGCCCAAATCAAAACTCTTTCCTTGAAAGCAGCTTTCTCCACCATCATATCACTCATCTTCCCACCTCAATTCGAAGTAATAAAGAGAACAGATTTTCTACGATCATAACAACCTTATCCATATCGTCTTCTTTAGAAAGTACTTCAAAAGTAACTTTGTTTCGTAGTTCCCGTAGGTCAGCATCTGAAATTTTCCAATTTGGGTGTGCTATGAAAGCATCTTTAATATTCGATGTTGCTGATTCAGCCCCACTCACATTTGCATCGTTTAACATATTTAGCACGAAAAATGAAAGAGAGTCAAATCCCTTCTTTGCCTGTTCAATCTTCCGATTCTCATTCAAATTTATTTCAGTTAGCAGAGATTCCAATGCCTCTTGAGTGCTTTTTTGCCTATCCTCAAAACTTTCTTGCACGACTTTTGCTCGTTCAGCCATCGCAATAAGAAATGGATCATCCGCCTCTTTTTCTGCTAGAACTTGGATACTCTTAATCAGATTAATCACTTTTGTAGAATCCCCACACTGTTTATTCTTGATTACTTCTATTGTTTCTGAATTAATTTCAACGAATTGGTTAACCGACTCAATTGATCCAGTATCTATGTGCTTTTGTACGAGATTGTTTGTTTTCTTCTGGAAAGCTCGATCAACGTAGACCTTCTTTGAATATGCTTTTCTCACAATGTCATATATTGCTGAGAAGGTTGCATAGATGCTGATGAAAGGATGCATGAATTCATCAGGAGAGATAATCTCATATAACATCTCAATTTCCTTGAATTCTTTGATAAATTCCTTCCTTCTTTCCTTGTCCCTAAAATGCTCAATGATATTATCGACATCCTTATCATTGAAGTTTTCTTTAACAAGATTCAGATATTTTGGCACCACTATTTTCATTTTTTGTTCAAACAGAATTTTGAGTAATTGAAGATCTTTAACAATCGCATTGACTTCATCACTATCAAATGACAGTGCCTTCTCTAATTTATCAAAAATACCTACAAAATCAAGCACAAATCCGTGCGGCTTCACCATATTTTCCTTCTCGTTTTCGTAAGGGCGATTAACTCTAGCAATCGCTTGTAACAACGTATGGTCCCGCATTGGTTTATCCAAGTACATTGCGTAAAGTATTGGTGCATCAAATCCCGTTAGAAGTTTTTGAGTTACTATCAATATCTTTGGGTTCTCGTCAATGCGAGAGAAATTCTTTCGGATTTGCTTCTCTTCTTTATCATCAATATGGTGTGCTTTTAATTCAAGGCTATCATTGTTGGTTCCTGTGTAAACTACTTCCGAGTATTCAGGGGGTAAAAAATTATCCAGCGCTTTTTTGTACATTGCACAAGCAGGTCGATCTACTGCGACCAGAAAAGCTTTGTAACCAAGTGGCTCAACATTCTCTACATAATGTTCTGCAATGTATTTAGCAATTTTCTGTACCCTCGCTTTACCTTTGAGGAAATTTTTCAAATTTACTGCACGATCTAGTATTTTGTTCAACTCTGCAATATCTGCTACACCCTCTGTCTCAGCAATTGCCCAGAATTCTTTTTCCATTAGATCCTTATTGGCCAACATTTCATTTGGAGCTAAGTTGTAAAATAACGGTAGGGTAGTCCCATCTTCGATACTCTCTTGTATCGAATACTTGTGTAAAAAACCACTATCGTCATCGATTCCAAATGTCTTGAAAGTGCCCTTACCATACACGGTCTTATCAATTGGTGTACCTGTAAAACCAATGAAACTAGCGTTGGGGACTCCTGCCATCAAATAATTCCCTAAATCACCTCCTGTAGTACGATGTGCTTCATCTATCATAACATAAATGTTAGAACGTAAATTTAAGTTCGCTGGCATCCCTCTAAATTTGTGAATTGTCGTGACAATAATGCCCCTATAGTCAGCCTTCAACAGTTCAACCATTGTCTTAATATTCTTGGCGTGTTGGACATTTTTTATCCCCATGGAAATCAGATTTTTTTGCATCTGATCTTCCAATTCGTTTCGGTCGATCATGAGTAAAATAGTCGGTTTATCACTTTCAGGTGCTCGAAATAATATCTCACTTGCCTTAATCATTGTGAATGTTTTTCCACTACCTTGGGTGTGCCATACTAGGCCGCGTTGGCGCTTTTCGTCATGGCATCTACCAACTACTTTTTCAACAGCTTTTGCTTGGTGTTGTCTGAGAATATACTTATTCAATTGCTCATCTTTTTCTGCAAATATAATATAATTTTGTAGAAGAGAAAGTATGTGTTCTTGTTTACAAAAAGATTTCACCTTCATTTCAAGATGTCCCTGCTGTTCGTGTTTCCAGTTGAAAATATTTCTCCGAACTGTGTTCCAAGTAATACCATACGCAAATCCAATAGCCTCGGTTGCAGAAAAAATCATCTCTGGAACAAGGATTTCGGGTGTCTCAGCATGATAACGCCTAACTTGATCGATTCCTAGAGCAATTGCCTCATCCTTGCTTGCATTCTTGCATTCTATCACTAAGATAGGAATTCCATTAATCAAGAATACCACATCTTCACGAGTTCCGAATGAGCCATTATGGAAATAAAACTCTTCCGTAACTTCAAACTTGTTCATTGTAATGTCATCATAGTTAATTAGAACGAGATCATATTCCCGATCATCTTCTATACAGAAAAATTTACCCTGATTCCTTAGATATTCAAGATGGTCTCGATTCCCAAATATGTTGGCTTTTAGGAGACGCAAACGTCTAACAAGATCGATGGGTCCTTCGACATATTTTGGATTGAATTTAAGCACTTGTTCGTGTAATAATTCATCAAAATAGATTGAGGCGTTTCTAGCACGTTCTGCTTGACTATCACCGTTCGAATCAAATCCTCTTCGTGCCTCAGCTTCTTTACGAGATACGATCGACCACCCGATCTCATTGGCATACTGTAAGATCCGCGATTGAACGGTCTTATGTTCACCAGGGATGGGCATTAATTAACCTCCTCAAATACCTTTGATTCAAAATTGTAAGTTGAAAAGTCTATTTCATCTACATCTATTTGAGATGTCATCAATTCTATCAACAACGACTGGAATAATTCCTGAAGAATATCTTGTTTTTCGACTGAGTTGTCTATTTTAGTTTGAATAACTTCCAATATATTAGCAATTTCTTTTTGCTCACCTAATGATGGCAGATACACCTGTTCCGAATACACATGGTTTCTATTAATTCCTGGTTTGATGCCACTTGCTAAACTTGGCAGATTAATTGTTTTTAGAAGATAATAGAGAAATTTCAAGTCAAATTTTTCAGAATCAAATGTCACATAGAATGTCACATCTAATGGCCAACATTTCTCTTCTGTTAATGTTAATTTTCCAGCCGAACCCTTTCTACCCACGATGATTGTAGGCTTTTGACAATGGAATTTATTTGAACGTGTTTTCTCTCCATTTGATGCAAACACGGGAAAAGAACCTGTGGGATCCCGATCTTCTTTCGGCAATGGTTTGCCATATTCAAGACAAATTACATCTCCAAGCGAAAATTTCCTCCAACTCTCGGGAACATATCCGATTTCTGTGTTTTTTCTTGTTTCATTATGCAAACCATGTGAAAACAAGTGCATCATGACAGCGGACAGTAATTCTGAAGAGAAGCCCTCAATTTTTCCATGTTGATTTTTTGATTCCATAACTGTAGATATGATGAGAACAATCTTTTTTTGGATACTGATATCTGGGACAAGAATCGGCAATTCAGACAGCCTTGATTTTGATAAATTAGCAATGGTTGTCGAATTGGCACGACCGAAGTACACCCCACCGATTTCAAATGCGTACCAGAACCAGAGCATAGCAAAAAATGGATCGATGCGATTATTTTTTACTCGTAATCTGAATAGATGATTTTGATAATAGATATCATCTTGTTCGCGATCCCACACAGCTGTTCGACCGACACTTCCACCTTCACAAAGGAGCAAATCCCCCCTATTTAATTTCAATTTTTGCTCTTCAGAATGAGTGAAGTTCATTTCGTCTAGTTCGGTAGTATCTAATCTTCCCCAAAAGACATTGCGGGTTCGCAAAAAGGGTCGCTGATTGTCTCCAATTCGGTTTTTCTTTGAGACCTGTTTTCCTTGCTGAATATCGAAAACATTTCCAACACATTCGGTTTTCCATTTAGATGAAGATTGAAGAATTTCAGAAGACATTCTAGAACCCCAACTTATTCAAAATGCTGTGAAGCTTTTCATCTGTTATTTTTGTTTTCAATTCTATGGATTGCAATTCATTTCTAATTTCTAAGGGTGAACGATATGAAATTTTTTTATCTGTACGAATATATCGACTAGGAGAAATATTGTAGTCATTCTTTATCACTTCATCCAAGCCAACAACTCGACAGAACATATCTCGGTCCTCCCATGTGTTGAATGCAGATGAGATATCCTCAATACCCTCCATAGGGATGAAGTTCTTGGGCTCACCTTTCTCAAATTTTTTTTCAGCATTAATGAGCAATATTTCACCTTGTCTTTCAATTGGTTTAGATTTATTTATCACCAATATAATCCCTGGTGCAGTTGTGTTGTAGAACATGTTTTCTGCTACAAGAATGACAGATTCAACCAAGTCATTTTCTATGAACCATTTCCTAACATCTCTTTCTTTGTCTTTGTTCTTATTACTTGAACCTCTAGATGCAGCCCCCGTATCTAGGACTATGCCCGCCTGCCCATTTTCATTCAAGGATGCTAGAATATGTTGAACCCAGCCCCAATCTGCAGATTGCTTACCCGGGAAACCCGCACCTTGGGGAAATCTTCTGAATTCATCCGCATCGTACATTTCTTCTGTGAACCAATCTTGATTCCACATTGGATTAGCCACTACTCGATCAAATGTTCGTAATTTACCTTGGTGATGGAATTTAGGGTACTGGAACGTATCTCCAATTTCAATTTCACCTTCCATATCATGAATTATCATATTCATTTTTGCCATGGCCCACGTATTACCAATATATTCTTGGCCATAAAGTCGCACGGGTGCAAAATTCAATTCCTTTGATTTAGACTCACACTCTATCAATAAAGATTGGCAATTTATTAGGAGACCAGCCGAGCCACAACAGGGGTCATAAATATCCATTCCAGGCTGAACATTCAGCATCTTTGCCATCAATAAACCGACTTCCTTAGGGGTGTAGAATTCACCAGCTGATTTCCCTGAACCTTCTGCAAACTTACGAATTAGATATTCGTAACTCCGGCCAATTATGTCCGGCTCTACATCACTTAATCCCAAGCGTTTCGTGGAAAGAAATTCGATTAAATTGGATAAACGATCATCATCAATATCACGTTGTCCATGTGTCGTTGCATTGAAGTCAATACGATCCACAATACCTGCCAGAGAGGGGTTAGTTTTCGCAATACTACGTAAAAAGGAAGTAACACCCTCTCCTATTCGTGTTGACAATTTACGAATTTCAGACCAGACAGAATCTTCAGGATCAGATGGTTTCATCGGCATATAGAAACGAACCAATTTACGATCTCTCTCAACCAATTTGAATGCCTTCTCTCGGGAACCCACTCTATCGGCAATACGATCAATTTCATCATCAAAAACATCGCATAGGCGTTTAACGAAAACTAGTGGAAGAATGAAATCCTTGTATTTTGGAGCATCCTGGGCTCCGCGAATACTACAAGATGCATCCCATAGCCACGTTTCCAATGATTTATTTTCGGCCATAGTCACTTCTCCCCCATTCAGTGAAGTGATTTAGATTATTAGTAGTTCGTTGTGAATAATTGCCATTCATAGGAACATATTTCCCTTTAACCCATTAGTTTAAGCGAGACGAACTAGAGGGTAGGGATTGAGCAGGCTTGTAGTAGTCTTTTTGGAATTCAAGCC
>CAYMMZ010000037.1:0-6441 GCA_964391715.1 Candidatus Woesearchaeota archaeon
TTCTGTTTATAATAGTGCAGATCCTGTAAAATCTAAAGATAATTGTGAGGGAGATGTTTGGAATTTGGGACAGGAAGGTTTTGGGACAACTGCATGTAATGAGTATTCTGCTGACTCTAATGGGCTTAGTTATGTGGCCCCCCAAAAGCAATGTGGATGTATTTGGGATATAAGTGATAGCAAATGTAAGTTGAGTTATGATGTTCAACAAGACCTTTATGCAGATCAGTCGGTGCCAAATTCTTTTGAATGTGTTAAGATTTTTACGAGTAGTGCTTGCATAAATGATGAACAAAGGGTGACATGGACTGCAGATACTATCAATGAAGTTGGATTTGGGGGAGATGTTACAGATAATACTTTATTAAGTTCTTCAGAATGTGAAGGAGGGAATGAAGTTAGGGCCTGTGGAGAGCCAGTTATTAAGTTGCCTGGGTTTAGTTTGTTCGCGCTTATCTCTTCTGTTTCAATTGTTGGATTATTTTATTTTTTGAGACGAGAAGAGTTTGATTAGATTTAGAAATAATTTATAAAGTTAGAATGTTAGAGTATTTTATGAAAAAAGTTGGTGCTTTTTTGTTTTTATTTGTGTTGTTGATTAGTCTTGCTAGTTTTGCAGATGCTTCCTTTGTAGTTCACAATTATTCTATTAAAGATTCTTATTCTTCTTTAGAAAATATTTCTGGAACAATTAATTTAACAATTATAGATGAACCATTTATTTCCAAGATTAATTCTAGTCAAGGAGGAGATTCAACACTTGGTTATTTTTTGGATGCTAATCTTGCAAGTTATGTTTGTTCTATTATTGATTGTTCAAGTGATTATAATTATTTTTCTGGAGAGGCAGATAAGGTTTTTTCAGTTCTTCAAAATGAGATTATTTATGGTGGTTTTGTTTTGAGCGGGAATAATGTTTTTGTGACGAATCTTAATTTTACTATTAAGAGTAATTTTTTAGAGAGTGCCAAATCTCCTTTATCTATAGATTTTTTTGAAGGGAGTCTTTGGAACTTTAATGAGTTCTCTGAGCAATTTTCAGATGACCTTACTGGTTGTTATGACCCCTCTGAAGCATCTCCAGGACCTTTGATTAAGGCTTCAAGCTATTGCGAAATGATTTCGATTACAAGTACTGGGGCGTTGAATGTTGGAGCTTATACAGATAATGGAGACGATGAAGATTTGAAGATGGTAGTCTATCCAGGTGTTGGAGGTTTTGAAATCGGCTCATGTCAGTTTGACCCAATTAATGAAGGGAGTTGTATTATTGAGGCAGACACTGGTGAATTATTTTCCAAAGGAGATTACCAGGTTTGTGTAGAGGCTTTGAGCCCAACTAATTATGCTATCTATACAGAGGAAGATAACAATACTTGCGGATTTGTTTATTCTCAAGGACCAGAGAGTAGTGTGAAAGATTATGGGATTTTTTTACAGGTTGCAAAATATGCGAACTCTAGTTTTTTAGATTCCAAAGATTTAGATTTTTCAAATCTTGCAACTTCTGCAGATAATTTGATAGATGAAAAATATGGTCGAGATTGTTCTAATGAATGTATTTTGCCTTTTGCCATTTCAGGAATCCCTCAAAATTTTGAAGTTTTGGATTTATCTTTAGACTATCAGAAAAGTGGAGAAGATTGGGTAGTGTCAGATATTTATGATTTGAATATATTGCCCTCTCTTGTGAATTTTAGTGGTGTTCTGGATTTTAGCTATCTTGATTTCGGAGTTTTTGAAAGTGGGATTTATTCTCTTTATCTTGGAGGAGAAAAACTTTTTGACGAGAATTTTAATGTCCTGTCCGTTCCGATTGTTAAATCTGTTTCTCCACTGAACCCTCCTGCAGGAGTTCCAATAGAATTTCGTGCAGATATTGATTATAATGGGAATAATAATTTAACTTATTCATGGGATTTTGGAGATGGTTCGAAGGAGACTACTTTTGAGAATTCTGTGTTCCATACTTATGGTAAAATAAAAAATTATACCCTGAAACTAGAGGTTAGTGTAGGGAATGAATTGTCTTCTGAGAAAAAATTTAATATTACATCTATTAATCCTTCATTTGCTATAAGCACTACGCTTTCTGAGAAGAAAGATTCTTTGAATACTTTTTCTTCCAAAGTAGATAGTTTGCCTAAGTGGTATGGAGAAGATTTAGAAAAGGTAGCCAAATTAGAGTTTTTTAATTCTGAGTTAGATAGACTTGAAAAAGATTTTAACAATTCTGCTAATGATTCTGAGCTATTTGCTATTGCTGAAGATCTCTATGGATTAGATGTTCCTGAAGATTTAATGTCTGTTGGAGAATTTGGCGATTTTCTTCTGGATAGTTCCTCAGATATAAAACCTTCAATGATTATTGAAGCTGAAGGTGCAGATCTTCAAGATAATGAACAATACAAACAATTAATTTTAGAATGGCAGAGATTGAATATACTCTCTGATGGCTCATTGCAGAAACATTCTATAAAATATTCTAACGGAGAATCTTTAGAAGTCTTACAAACTTATAAGTTGAATATTATCTCTCGGAGTATTTCTGATAGTTATGTAGCTATTGATTTGCCTGCTTCATCAGTTTCATTCAAAGATGATGTTGCCCGGAATGTTGGAGAATTTTTTATAGTGGATTTATCTTCGAATGGTCAGAAGTTAATAGAATTTTCTTCTTTTGAAATCTCTGAAGTTCCTATTTTTGTCTCACCTAAATTGAGTGGAATTGTTCTTGAAGATAAGATTGATACAACTTGTAATTATAACTCTTTTTGTGAAGAGGGCTTGGGAGAGAATTCTAAGACGTGTAGGAGTGATTGTAAACCGACTAAGATAGCGATTGTTTATGTGATATTGGCCATACTTTTGGTTTTGGTAGTTTACACTCTTCTTCAAATTTGGTATAAAAAACACTATGAAAAATATTTGTTTGGAGATTCAAGGAGTCTTTATAATATTTTAATGTATGTTACCAATGCTCATGCGGGAGGTATGACTTATAAAGAAATTTCGAAGAACCTCCATAATCAAGGATGGTCTAATGAGCGAATAAATTATGTTGTTAATAAGGCTAAGGGGAAGAAGGTTGGATTCTATGAGATTATTCCTGTTGAAAAAATAATGAGTTACTTTAGAAATAGGTCTGCAAAGAAATCTGTGAATATGGGTAGGAATATAGCCACTGGAAACAAACAACAATTTAGGAGAAACATTAATAAATATTAGTTGTTAGAATTTTCTATGATTAAAATAATAAGAAATTTTGCAAAGAGGCTTTTTTCTGGAGTCTTTAAAAAGAAGGGTGAAATTAAGCTTGGATTTTATGGCTCTCCCAACGCTGGGAAGACAAGCCTTGCTAATAAAATCTGTCAGGATTGGTTAGGAGAAGATTTGGGAAGTGTTAGTAGTATGCCCCATGAGACTCGGGAGATTCAAATTAAGGAAAAAGTTGTTTTAGAAAAAGATGGCCGTAAGGTAGAATTTAAGTTAATTGATACTCCAGGGATTGCAACGAAGATTGACTTTGAAGATTTTTTAAAATTTGGATTAAAGAAGAAGGAAGCTCAGACTAGGGCTAAAGAAGCCACCCAAGGGATTATTGAGTCTATAAAATGGTTGGATGACATGGACGCAGTTATAGTATTGATTGATTCAACGGTTAACCCTTATTCTCAAGTAAATATTACAATTATTGGAAATTTAGTTGCCAGAAAGATTCCAGTGTTAATAGTTGCAAATAAGATAGATTTAAAAAAATCAGATATTAAGAAAGTAAGAGGAGCATTCCCCGAATATGAGGTTGTAGGGATTAGTGCTAAAAGTGGAGATAATATGGAAGAGTTCTACGAAGAACTTTTCAAGTTAGTTAAAAAAGCAAAATAAGATGGTGAAAAAAAAGAAAGTGGTGAAGAAGGCTTCTCGTAAGTCTGCAAAAAAGAAGACCTCTAAGAGCTTGAAAGATAATTTGGCTATTCACTTCATGCCTTATTCAGAAATTTCTAAGGAAGATGTTATTGGGAGAGTAAAGAAGATTATGGGCATTATTTTGAAGAATAGAATTATTATTTTACAGGGAAAACTTCGTCCAGAAGAAGAGACTAAATTAATTGAGAATTCTATGACTTTGATTGGAAATATTCCAAATTTTCAAGGAATTGAAATTGCAGCGATTAATGGAGAGAATGAATTTAGTTTGTTTGATAAGGTTAGAAGAAATATTGCAAAGATTTTGATAGGGGAACAGGATGCTATTACTATAATTGGGCCTGCAACTATTGTAAAAGAGATAACACGAGACCCTAAGAAGATTGAGTTGATGTTGCAGAATCGGTGAGTTTGAAGAATAATCCAAACCTTTATTAAATTCTAGTTCTTGTCATAAGTATGTTTATGAAAGTTTTCACTCTTGAAATAAATTGGAGGTTTGGCTTAGATTAGCCAAGAGCAAAAAATTCAAATGACATTTCAAAAACTCAAAAATAATGGAGGCAACTTTTGTTGAGCCTCTAAAATGCCACATCAATGCGTACATTGTTCTAAGATTATAGAAGTCGGGAGTAAAGAGATTCTTGAAGGTTGTGATAGTTGTTCGGGGAAGTTCTTTTTTTATATTCGTGATGAGCAAGTCAATAAGATTCGAGAGGCTAAGGAAGTTCCTATCCCTGAGTTTAATACAGTAGATAAAACTCAGGTTGAAGAAGATGTTCGGAGTATTTTGAAAATTGAGGATGAATCTAAGCCTGTGATTTTAGATTTGGAGAGTGTTCGGGTTTTGAATCCTGGAAAGTTTGAGATTGATATTGTTTCTTTGATGAATCGAAGGCCCATTGTTTTTAAGTTGCAAGAGGGTAAGTATTTAATTGATATTGAGGGGATGTGATGTTATGGGAGAAGGGGCTTCATCTCTGGCTTCGCTTAGACATTTCGCTATAGGGGAATTTATTAGCACCCAAGGATGTACCCGCTAAAGAGGCAAGTGGTTGGTTCCTTGGGTGACTTATTCTGCAAATTTATTGTTTGGATTCTTTAATCATGTTGTTTGGGTTAGATTTAGATTTAATTTACAAATTTTCTAGAAAAGCTTTTTTGTATAGGATATGCCTCAAAACATTTACCCCTTACTAAATTTCCTCTGCACGAAAGATTCTGCCAGAGGCGAATCTGAAGCTCCTCACTAAAAAACCAAACTTAATAAACCAACTTCTCTTTTCTCTTTTATGAAGTTAAAAGAGGTTTTAACAGAAGAGCTTGAAGAGATTTCTCTTTCAGCTTCAGAGATTGCTTCATTTAGGAAAATCTCTAATGTTTTTATAACCTCATTAAAGTCTAAAGGATTGAAAGCTTTTATTGGAGGGAGTTTTGCTAAAGGGACTGCAATAAAGAAGAAAGAGCGTCAAGATGTGGATATTTTTGTTGTGTTTGATTTTTCTAAGGATATTTTGAAATTGGGGGAGGTCTTGGGAAAAATTAAACTTCCTGGAAAGCTGAAAGTGGTTCATGGCTCACGGGACTATTTTCAGGTAGATTGTGGAGATGTTCTTTTGGAAGTGATTCCGGTGCTGAAGAATACTAATCCCAATCTTGCAGAGAACGTTACTGATGTATCTTTAAGCCATGTTAAATACATTCTTGGAGAAATTAAGAAAAGTCCTTCTATGGCGGACGAAATACGTCTTGCGAAGGCATTTTGTAAGGCTCAAAGATGTTATGGGGCGGAATCCTATATCCATGGGTTTAGTGGATATTCTCTCGAAATCTTGGTGATTTATTTTAAGGGGTTTGTCAAATTTTTGAAGGGAATTCAAAAGAAGTCTGTGATTGACCCTGAAAATTATTTCAAAAATTCTTCAGAGGTTATGAGAGAGATTAATCGTTCGAAATTGCAAGGGCCTATTGTATTGGTTGACCCAACCCATAAATATAGGAATGTTTGTGCTGGATTGAATAGCGAGACTTTTGATGAGTTTGTTAAATCTGCTAATAGTTTTTTGAAGAAACCTTCTTCAAAATATTTTGAATTAAAAGAGATTGATGTTTTGGAGTTGAAAAGATTTTCTAATAAACATGATGCAGTTTTTTTAGAGCTTGAAATAAAAACTAATCGGCGTGAGCCAAATATTGCTGGTTCGAAAATGAAGAAATTTTTTGATTTTTTTGTTGAAGAACTTGGGAGGCGAAAGCAGAAAGTTTTGAAGAAGGAGTTTAATTATTCTGGGAGTGGTTTGAAATCTAAAGGGTATTTGGTGATTGAAGAGCATAAAAAAATTGAAATTCGTGGCCCTTCGGTTAAATTGAAAGATGCGGTTGTTTCTTTTAGGAAGGCTAAGGGTAGAAATGCTTTTAAGAAAAAAGGTTATTGGTGGTTTAAAGATAAAACTAGTGTGAAAGAGACTTTTGAGAGGGTTAATAAGTTCGCGAAAGAGATGGATGTTGGTGTTA
>CAYMMZ010000038.1:0-6395 GCA_964391715.1 Candidatus Woesearchaeota archaeon
CTTCGTGTGCTCCTAACATGGCTATTACCGAGTGGTCGTGGGGAAGATACCTATTCATTATTTCTTAGAGGAAATCCCAAGCAACCCTTCTTTCACGTTTTCAAAGTATGAACGCAAATTTTTAGATTTTGATTTGAGATCTTCTTTTAATAATAATTCGTTATAGCCAGAATATAACATTGTGGCAATGCTTTGGTGTGTCCAAGGATTGTTGTTACAATAGACGCGGTTGCAGTGATGGGGTTCTTCCAAAGTGCTATGAATAAAACAAAAATTGCAACTACTTGGGATACCCACTACTTCTCGTGAAGTATAACGGCCCAAGAAATTTTTCAAAAGGACATTTATTTTATTTCTTTCTCTTGCATTCATTTTATACTGTCGTACCTTTCTCTTGGCTTCTTGTAACTCTTTGTCCCTATCCGAATTTAGTTTTTCTGCTGCAACATTTCCAGCCAGCATTTCCTCCTTCTGGTAGACGGATTTGATCCTGTTCCATTCAACTTGAATTTCATCTTGAAAAGTACTCCAACCATCCCAAGTTTTTTTGTGATAGACATCACTGATAACCTTTATTCTGTTAATAATGACATTAAAATTAGTGGGTAAACAGATTGTCTTTTCGTAATTAGATTGAGAAACTGTAGGGGGGGTTATCGGCTTATATTTGTTAAATTCAGGGTCCTTTTCAAGTACATACTCTCGTACTAATTTAATATAATCCCAATGCACTGTCCTGAAATCCCTCTTTGAGTATAGATTGTAAACGATAAGTTCCAATATATGTGATGGTTGGTATTTTTCGGGCTTCAATGTTAATATATTTTCTTTTACATGTTCTTCCGCTAAAATATTCATAATTGTTGCAACTGACTGTTTTATAATACCAAATTCAACTTCAAGTTTTGCTTGCAATTCGTTTCTATTAACAGAGTCTGAACTTGTTTTTTCCTTGTGATAAAATTCGCATATTTTAACAATTATTTCCCCAGCTTTATTGTTATCTTTTGGCCATCCCATCCAAAAGCCACTTTCAATAATTATACTACCTTGTTGTTCAATCTTTATTTCAGGATCCTCTATAACTGCCAGAGGTTTCTTCCTTATTGCACCACCTGGGCTACTCATGAAAGGAATAATTTCATATTTATCATTAAATTCATGTTCAACGATCGATAGCAATTTCATATCTTTTATTTCAGGGGCCTGAGAACAAATTTCTTTCAATTTCTTGAATGATATGGAATGGGAAGAGTTAGCCAAGAATTGATAAATTTTATTCCCAAATAATGCACTTTCAATAGTAGGACCTGCATTTTCATCAAATGCTTGCTCTATCAATTCTTGAAAAATGTTTAATGCCGCTTCTCTTCCAATTGATTCAAACTCAATTGTAATTGGATCTTCAAGTAAGGAAGTATTGTCAAGGGGGACCGCTGTCGAATACGACTGGACAGGATTAATGAGGCATACATACAATGTTGAAGTTGAAGGCAAATGTTCGTTAATATTATGATATACATTCAATGTATATGTTGTATTGTTATCATATTCTTGAATCACATATTCGTAATAATCATGAGCAAGATTATTATCAGTCTTTAAATCTGAGAAATCAGATACAGCAATTTTTATGATTGTTCCTTCTCTAGGTACAAAACCATCTTTGATTCTTTTGATGATTTCCTCATGAGTAGTAACTCGTTCATCTGCAAGAAATCTAGAACTACGAGAATGGTGAGGTGAATTATGTGGGTGGGTGTTGTTTAACTCACCTAACGTCTGCTTAAGTTCAACTTGTTTCCCAATAGGTTGTTTAGCAATATATTCACCCCCCTCAAACAAAGCTAAAAGTACCCAACTTGCTTGTTTATTTAGGTGTCGACTATCTTGTGAGTTGTTCCAAAGATGCGACCATAACTTATACCACTTTTCGAGTTGTTTTACTGATTTATCAGCATCACTGAGTTTTTCCATTTCCCATTTGTTGATGGAAGGATTTGCTTCATAAATTCTAATCAAAACATCACTCAAATCTGAGGCAATATAAGGGTCAGTAAGATCCACAAAGCGGTGGTCTAATTCCTCCAAGACCTTCGTGGAAATTTTTTCGTCAAAGGACTCAATTATCAACGAATGATGAAGAAGATGATTTACTGGTTCACGCTTACTCCACACTGTCTTATTTGTCTTATTGCCACATTCATTATTAATAACTTCCAAGCACATGGTATTAAAATAATCATTGATATCTTTAGCGAGAATATCAGATAATGAGAAATTGTCATGATCATTTAATATCATGTTCATTACATTAGCAATTTCAACAAACGAATTTATTTTCTGTTTTTTATCCTTTTTCTTTTTCACATTACTGATGTGTTCATCAAGTTCAACTAAGTGTTCTTTAGGACCTTCCTTCATCATTTTACTAAGTATTGCCGACTTTGGTTGGCTATCTAATTCTTCTATTTGGTTATTATTATTATTGCCTAATATTAGTCCACGTAACATATCAAGTGAAGTTGAAGTAAAAGAGTAAGTGGGAACTCCTTCTTCATATAATGAACCTTCTGTAAAATTCAAAGACTTCATTTCCTTTATGAAATTGGTAACATCTCCCTGCATCGATTTACCCAATTTCTGCGCACATAAATCAAGAACCATTTGCTCGCTGAATCGATAATTTTTATCAGCAATTGTATTCAATAATAAATTTCTCAATATCGGTTTGAATTCTTTATTTAACCCATCAATTGACTTTTTCAAAGCATATTCCTTTAAATCCGACCATTTGCCTACACCTTCATTAATATCAGAAATAATCTGCTCCATATCTTGATAAACAAATAAAGAATATGCAAGCCAAAAAGTTTGGAATGGATGGTGAGCATGTGCTTCATTATCCTCTTTCAAAGCACCCCATGCCTCATTTATAGTTTCATAAGTATCCCCTCTTTCCACTATTAAATGGGGGTTTTTTGGTTCAAGCTTTACTTCATCCTGTAACCAAGAAATTCTCTTCTTAAGAAGTATGTTTCTTTCTTCAACAGTTAATGGGAGAACTTCGTGTTTGGTTGCGCTCTCCCAACCTTCCATCCTACTAGTAAGAATTATTTTACTTTGAAAATTTACGATTTTCGAAATTATGTCAAAGAAATCTTTGAATTTTTTATGTTCGCTTTTCTTGGCCTCTATATCTTCAAAATTATCAAAAGTTAAAAGAACTTTATTGTTTGTCAAAAAATCAATTAATTTTTCTTTTTTCTGATCAAATGTCATTACACTCTTGGCATCAGGGTGGATTCTTGACAATTGCTCTATCATTAATTCAAATGCATCACCTCCTAAATGATGGTGTATTGCAGCATGTTTAGGATCATCTGGATCCCACATTTCATCTTCAATATAATCCCCATATGTTGGAAATGTTCCTTGCTCCTTTGTTTTTGCAGAAAAGATAGGATAATATTCAAAATCATCATCTAGCCTACGAATCACTTCATAACATAATGCTGTTTTTCCAATTCCGCCAATACCTGTGAAAGTATGTACAATACTATTTCCATTAATTTTATCTATTGTAGTTTCAATCGTCGCTGGATCCTTATAGTAAATTTTCCATTCCAAACTATTGATAATCTCCTGCACTTGACGTTTTTGATATATCCTATGAGGAACTTTATCCATCTCATAATTTAAAAAATGCTCTCGATAAGTTATAAAATCGCTAAAATCATTATTTATTACAAGACTATAAAATTTCACTAAATCTTCTGATTGTTGGAGAAGTAAATCACCAGGGGTTTCTTTAATGAATCTCTGTAAACGATTAGTTAAATTATTATCTGCATAAGTCCCAACCTGACCTAGATGCTTCGCTGCATTCCAAATTGGTGCTGGACGATTCGTAACCTTATCCCCCCATAATTTTGAAAGTTTTTCTTCATATCCCCATTCACCCCCCTCCTTTTTTAGGTCATTTTTTTCTAAAATATGATTTATTATTTTAAAAATCGCATTCGGATTTGTATTTGTAAAATCATGCAAAAACTCCCTTTTTACCGGACCCTTTAATTTGCCCCATTCATCATCAAAAATATCTGCTAATTCAATAAGATCTGGATCTCTCGTTCTAATCAACCAATATTCAAAACATCGCAATAAAGAGTGATCTAACAAATTGTGTGCAGTTTGAGCCCAAGCTGCAAGAGATGGGCACCATTTTGCCCGAGAGTCCCAAAGATAATTTTCTATATCAACTTCAGTGTCCTTAACATCAAATTTAACTCTAATATTTGCTAAACTTTCTGCTAAAGCAGTCAAACTGACTTGTTTCTTTATATCATCTCCTAATTCTTCATAAAATTCTTTAGAAGAATCAACAATTGTGTCTGCCATAGAATCACCTAATTCACTATTCATTCTACAATCAATCCTTCTCGCTAATTTCTACAACAAGGATGTTTTCGGAGAAAAGGACTAGGCCAGTCCCTATATCTTTTACTAGTGAATGAAAGAATGATTTGCACTCGCCGTGAGTAACATTTGAAAGAGGATACCGAAATTCAGATTCTACCTTTGCCCCCTCCATAACAACCCTGCACACCATTATCTGATGTAATATCTTCTATGGAATAACAACGATTCCAAAGAATAGTTTCATCTAATGAAAAAAGAATCTAGGATTTATCTTCAAATTATGTGGGGAGACATTGAAGAATGACAGCCCCTGCGATGTGCGATGACCTCGCAAATTGCATTACTAAATTCTGATGGTGTTGCTGTCGCATCTGACAGTGCCGTCACCCTCAACTCCGCAGGTGCAGTAATGAACCGGACATTCTCTACCTCAAAAATTTATCAATTGTCTGGGCGGCAACCCGTAGGAATCATGACAAGTGGAGCCGCATCTTATCGCTCGATTCCCCTATCAATTATTTTTGGTGAATTCCGTGAATGGTACGCAAACCACAAGGTTTTCTGCAATCCAGAAGACCCAAAGATAAAACCCGAACCCAACAGAGAACTTGACACATTGGCTGAGTATGCAGATGAAATCCGCAAATTCCTTTCGACCTATCCCAACAAACCAACATCTGAACTTACAACGAGTAAAAATTTGTCTGGCGATGAAAAGTTGGCATTTGAATATGAGATATATAAATTTCTAGAGAAGGCAATTCCATCATATAAATTATTTACAGACGTTAGCGAAGTGTTCAATCAACAAGCCTCCACAATTGATCTTTATCAAAAAGGAACAGGGGGTGCTGTTAAGAGATTCTTAGAAGAACAGATGAACGATAGTATAGGGACCACCATCTTGAACAAAATGAAAAACGACATAGAGGATATTCACTGTAAAATGCTTGAAAACATGTCTGATGAAGATTTACAGGCATGGCCCAAAGAAAAAGCACGTATTGCGAGAACATATTCTTGTTTAGTAACCCCCTTCATTGAAAAATTTGTCAGTGGCCGTCTTCCTAAAAAACTCATTCGACCACTAAAGAGCCTGGTTTACAATTATCTCCGAGAAGAAATACCATCCAATTCTCGACCCACTAGCATAGCCATTTTCGGCTTTGGAAAATTGGAATCACAGCCCAGCATCTTGACCCTGAAAATTGGAACTTGGCGCTCTGGTATTGATACTTCGATAATCACAGACCACAAAATGATTAGCCGATCATTTGACGGGCCGGAACAAACTCGTGATGATGGGATACCCCGTCACCCTGCATTAATCTGCACCTTTGCCCAAGCCGCAGAGATGAAGACAATTATCACTGGTATTCATCCTGACTTAATTTACAAAGTAACATCCCAATTGACTTATTCATTGCCTGATAGACTGGAACCAATTTTTCAATCAATTCCTGGTTTAGGGAATAAAACAATTCAGAAAATCCGCGATAAAATTGAAGATGAACAATTCAATAACGGTGGCCCCTGGGACAAAATCTTCGATGATATTGTGCTAATTACGAAAAACGAGCGGCCTTACCGCCATCGCAAGTTTCATGATTCAATCACATTATTACCAATTCAAGAATTGGCTAATTTTGCGGAATCTCTTCTAGAGATGGAATCGACTATTGCATACTATTCGCGTCGAGTTAGAACAGTGGGGGGGCATACAGATGTTGCAACTATCACGAAAGAGGATGGCTTCCTTTGGGTAAAGAGCGAAAATCGGGTGGATTACAGTTTGAACCCTCGGCAAGATGCTGCTCCAAGATTTAGTGCAAACTTAAAATAATCAAATTATAGGGGGAATTTGTAGCTCGTGCCCCCATTCTGCTGGTTTAACTCCACCCTCACATAACACCCAAATAACTGGGTAAGGAGGTGATTTTTCTGGAGCTGCCCCATAACCATCAGTCAAATAC
>CAYMMZ010000039.1:0-1925 GCA_964391715.1 Candidatus Woesearchaeota archaeon
AAACACTAATCTTAAAAAGCCTATTTTCTCAAAAGGTCTATGAAGATTTCAAAAAATGACTTTATTGAGATAGAATTCACTGGGAAAATTGTTGGGACTGAGGAAGTCTTTGATACAAATATTAAGAAAGATGCTGAGAAGGCTGGGTTAGATGTAAAAAAGATTAGGCCGTTCGTTTTAGCTATTGGGCACAAGATGTTGCCTGCGGGATTTGATAAGGATTTGGAAGGAAAAGAAGTTGGGAAAGATTATTTTGTCGAGATTAAGCCTGAAGAAGGGTTTGGGAAAAGAGACCCTCAGATGGTTAGAATGATTCCTACAAAGCTATTTCATGAGCAAGAGATAAATCCTCAAAGAGGAATGCAACTTACTTTAGATGGTCAATTAGTCAAGGTATTGTCTAGTTCTGGCGGAAGGACTTTGATTGATTTTAATAACCCTCTTGCTGGAAAGAAAATTTCTTATGATTATAAGATTAACAAGAAAATTGGAGATGTTAATGAAAAGGTAGATGCATTGCAGGATTTTTTGTTTAGACAAAAGTTTGAGTTTGAGGTTTTAGATAAGAAGGTTATATTTAAGGTTGAGAAAAATTATGAGCAATTTGTTAAGATGTTTTCTTCGAAATTTGAAGAGATTCTTGGGTTGAAGATTGAGAGCAATATTGTTGCACCAAAAGGTGTACCCTCTGATGAGGAAAAGAAGAAAGAGGATAGCAGGAAAGAAGAATCTAATGTGGCAGAATAACTCTATACTAAATACCATAAATCCTTAAAAACTGAATTCTCCAAAACTATTTATGGAAGATGTGTTAGAAAGAGATGATGGGAAGGATATTTCTCCAGTTGCTCATAGTAATCTTAATAGTTCTAGCTCTGAGTTAGATAGGGAGTTGGAAGAGATTTTGAAGAAGCAGTCTGCTCGGATTAAAGTTATTGGAGTTGGTGGAGGAGGCGGAAATACTACTTCTCGAATGAGAGAGATTGGGATTAAGGGAGGTGAGATTGTGGCTATTAATACTGATGCACAAGATTTACTTTATGCTAATGCTGACCAAAAAGTTTTGATTGGTCGTGAGATTTCTAAGGGTCTTGGAGCCGGATCTAACCCTCGTATTGGAGCAGAAGCTGCGAGAGAGCAACAACAAGATATTAAGAAAAAGCTTTCTAATTCTGATTTAGTTTTCGTAACTTGTGGTCTTGGAGGGGGAACTGGAACTGGAGCTGCACCTGTTGTGGCTGAACTTGCAAAAAAACAGGGAGCCTTGGTAATCGGAGTTGTGACCTTGCCTTTTACAGTAGAAGGGGCTAAAAGAATTGAAAATGCGATGGAAGGACTTGAACGAATGGAGAGCATAGTAGATACTTTAATTATTATCCCAAACGATAAACTTTTAGATTTAGCTCCAGATTTACCTTTACCCACTGCGTTTAAAGTGGCGGATGAAATTTTGACTAATGCTGTGAAAGGAATCACCGAACTTGTTACTAGTTCTGGTTTGGTTAATTTAGATTTTGCAGACATTAAAGCAGTGATGGCTAATGGAGGAGTTTCTTTGATTGGAATGGGAGAGTCGGATTCAAGTGATAGGGCGATGGAAGCAGTAGATCGGGCCCTTAATAATCCGCTATTAGATGTTGATATTAAAAATGCTCATGGTGCTTTGGTTAATGTTCTTGGGGGTCCAGATTTGTCTTTGGAAGAATATAAGCAAGTAGTTCAAAAGATTGGAGAGCAATTATCTCCTGATGCTAAGTTGATTTCCGGGGCTCAGATTTCTAATGATTTGGAGAAGTCAATAAAAGTTATTGTGATAATTACTGGCGTTAAATCTCCACAGATTTCTGGAGAGAAGTTGCCAACCGAAGAACTTCGGAGAAGAGATATTGAAGGGGAATTGGGGATTGAGTTTTTTGAGGATTAAG
>CAYMMZ010000039.1:2025-6242 GCA_964391715.1 Candidatus Woesearchaeota archaeon
CTTCGGAGAAGAGATATTGAAGGGGAATTGGGGATTGAGTTTTTTGAGGATTAAGGATAATCTTAAAAAGGTGTAGAATTTTGGAGAAGTATGGTAAAAAATGTTGGTCGGAAATTGAAGTCGCAGTATCACCAGTATGTTCGTGTTTGGAGACTTTTGAAGAAGCCGAGCATGCAAGAGTTTAAGACAATTTCTAAGGTATCCGCCGCCGGACTTTTGATAATTGGGGCTATTGGGTTTTTGATTTCGATTACTATGAGTATGTTTTTTTAGCACCAAAATCTTTTTAAATGGGTGATTTTTAATGTTGATATCTAGTTCTTAGATTTTTAAGTTCTAGCTGGAGCAAATATAGAAAATGATACCCAAAGGGCACGAGAACCCTTTTCAAATAAAATCTCAAAATTAGAAAATGGCAATAGGAATGGAAGACGAATTTGATTATCTTGAGGAAGACAGCGAAGCTGCTGAAGAAGCTTTTGCGCCAAAGATTAAAGGTTCAAGAGATGCTTCTTTGATTCCTGAAGAAGACTCTAATGAAGAATCTTCAGCTGAACTTAAAGAAGAAGAAGAGAAAAAGGTTGAAGAAAAGGTTGAAGAAAAACCTGCCAGGGAATTTGAGTCTGTGATTTTTGCGGTGAAGGTTACTACAAATAAGGAAGATAAGGCTCTTGAGATGATTGCTGATAAAGTTAAGAAGAAAAAGATTGGGATTTATGCTATTGCCCGGCCACATGGACTTCGAGGTTATATGTTCTTGGAAGCTCCAGATAGAGACCATGCAGAAGAAGCTGTTTTCAATTTGCCTTATGTTAAAGGGATTATTGGAAAAACTGTGACTTATGAGGAGATCAAACAAATGCTTGAACCTGTGGCATCGGATATTAAGATTGAGAAGAATGATGTTGTCGAGATAATTAGTGAACCTTTCAAGAATGAGAAGGCAAAAGTTGTTCGTGTCGATAAGGCAAAGAACGAATGTGTTGTTTCGCTTCTTGGGGCAGCGGTGCCAATTCCAGTTACAGTTAAGTTAGATAATATAAGGATAATTAGAAGGGAGGACTTGGAGGAAGAATAGTTTTGGTCACCAGACCTACCTACGGGGTTTAAACCTTGGTTTTTAATTGCCCTTTAGGAATCTTTAAAAACTAACTTCATGACCCTTCAATAAAATAAAATGACATTGATAAAGCTCTTGGTTGAAGGTGGAAAGATGAGTCCTGGTCCTGCCGTTGCCCAGCAGTTGGGTCCCATGGGAATTAACATGGGAGAAGTGATTTCTCAAGTGAATGATGCGACCTCCGAATTTAAAGGTGTTACTGTTCCAGTACATTTGACAGTGGACGCAAAGACAAAAGATTTTTCTATTAAGGTTTTATCTCCGCCAACTTCTGAATTACTTAAGAAAGAGCTTGGAATCGAGAAAGCATCTGGTGCTCGGTTAAAGCAGAGGGTCGGAAATCTTGCTATTGAACAAGTTATTTCTGTTGCGAAGGCAAAGCATGATAGTCTTTTGTCAAATGAATTTATTTCAACTATAAAATCTGTTATTGGAACATGTCAAGCATTAGGTATATTGGTAGAAAATAAAGAGGCCCAGGAAGTTCAGGGAGAAATTTTGGAAGGGAAATATAATGAAGAGATAAATTCTCAGAAGGTGGAAGTATCTGCTGAGAAGAAAGCAGAATTAGATTCACACTTTGCAGGAGTTGCAGAAGAGCAAGAAGCAATTTTGAGGGCTGAAGAAGCTGAGAAAGCAGCTGAAGAAGAGAAGAAAGCTGAAGAGAGTACATCTGAAGAAGGTGCTACTAATGCTGAAGCGGCTAATGAAGAAGATAAATAACTTTATTAACTGATAAAACTCCTCAAAATCATGGGGTTATGGTCTAGCCTGGTATGATTCGAGGTTTGGGACTTCGCGACCCCGGTTCAAATCCGGGTAACCCCATTTAACCTCAAACGCTACTCGCGTTTGGAGGGGATCTCAAAATTAGAAAATGGTATCCAAAGGGCACGAGAACCCTTTTCAAATAAAATCTTGAAATTAGAAAATGGCAGTAAAGAAGAAGAAAATTGGCGCGGCTGGAAGGTTTGGTGCTGGATATGGAAAGGTAAAGAATAGGCTTATTGCAGTTGAGACTAAGCAGAGAGTTCGGCAAGATTGTCCTTTCTGTAAGGGTCGAACTAAGCGACAAGCTAAGGCAATTTGGCTTTGTACTAAATGTGGGAAGAAATTTGCTGGTGGGACATTCCACTTAGGTTAAATGAAAAGTGTTAAATAGGGTAGAATATCAAAAATAATATAATGGCAGAATACAAATGTTTTCATTGTGGAAGTAAAATCAAGTCGGATGACTTAGATAAGAGATTTGTTTGCCCGGATTGTGGCTCAAAAATATTCTATAAACAAAGAACTAAATTAAAAACATTAAACACAGATTAATATGGAAAATACGGAAAATAGTAATACATCTGAGAACGTTGAACATGTACATGATGAGAATTGTAATCATGACCATGAACACACACATGAGGAAGCACCAGCACAGGCAGGGAACCCTTTTGGAAACTTAGATGAAGATACTCAAAGGAAGATTCAAGAACTTCAAATGTTAGAGCAGAGTTTTCAGCAACTTTTGATGCAGAAAAATGCTTTTACTATGGAGTCTAATGAGACTGACCACGTTATAACTGAAGTTGAAAAGTCTGAAGGAGAAATCTCTCGGATTGTTGGAAACCAAGTTGTAATTAAGTCTACTAAGGAAGCGATTCTTGAGGATATGAAGAAGAAAAAAGAACTTCTTGAAACAAGAACGAAAGCTTTAGACGAACAGGAAAAAGAATTTTCTGAAAAGATTGAATCTATTCGTACAGACGTTATGAAAAAGATTCAGGGATAATTTTATCCTCTTTTAGAGGATGTTTTTTTATTTTTTTATTGGTTAGTTTTTTAGGGTGAGTTTTACGTTAACTAGATGGTTAGCTTTTGGTTCGACTAAAGATTTTTCTTTTTATTGTGATTACTTAATTTTTATTTTATATATGCTGATGATTACTTTGGTTTTCTTGCGACATCCTCCTCGCTGACCTTCCCATTCACTCCAGCACATAAATATTTAAATACTGAGCGGATAAGAGTATAATATGGTATTTGATAAATTCAAAAAGATGATGGGTGCTGGTGAAGAAGTTTCTCCAGACTTTATAGAGATTGATTTGGAGCAAGAGAAATCTGATTCTAAAGTTCTTGTGAAAACTTTTGTTTTGAAAGTTTATGAAGATATTAATCCTATATTGAATGCCCTTAGAGAAGGTTACACGATTGCCGTGATTGATATTAAGCCATTGAAATCCAAAGATGTTATTGAATTGAAGAGAGCTATTTCTAAAGTTAAGAAAACTGTTGAAGCATTGGAAGGAAAGATTGCAGGTTTTGGTGAGAATGTTGTGATTGCTACACCTTCAAAAGTCTTTGAGATTCAGAAAGGTGCTTCTGAAGTAGTGGAAGTAGATAGAAGTGACGAGCTTGAAAGGTTTTAGTTATGACAGATAGATTTGTTAAGAATTTAGAAGATTTGTTTATTATATAAGAGAGTGGATTTTTAATGAATAATTTTATTTAAAAAATTTATACTATATCTTAGCCATTGCGAAGACTGTCTTTAAAGATACTATGATTGTTGCTGGGATGAATAGAACCATTAGAGAACCTAGGACATTTCTTAGAGAAGAGACTACATAGTTGTCTTGTGCTATAAATATAAGGGCGTCTTTTCCAAGTGCGCCGACTAAAACTAAAGCGAGGCTTGCTATAAGGAAGGTTCTTGCATCTTTGTCGCTCGTGTTTGCGAATCCTACTATTAATCCAATGACTACTAATGTTGAATAAAACGCTCCGCCTGCCCTTTCAAGAGATGCATTAAATAGTCCGAAGATTATCGCTAAAACTACTCCAACTAAGAACGCATATGCACCTACTAAATTTTCACGTGACTTTACCATTGATATTCCAAGAAGTTTAAATTTATAAATGTTTGCAGAATTTGTCGAGGGTAAACACTGTTATATGGGTCTTTTTTTGGAGATTTATTGTTGCAAAAAATCATACAAATTCTTATAAAGTGATGTAATTAGGGAATTACAACATGGAAGCAAAAAAGGCATTCGGATTCGCGAGTTTTCTTATGATGTTAGTTGTAGGAATGGCTTTTGTGAGT
>CAYMMZ010000040.1:0-5917 GCA_964391715.1 Candidatus Woesearchaeota archaeon
AAAAAGAAGATAAAAAATTATTCCTTAGCGATTTACAAAATGGACCCTGGTTTGAATGTAGGTGATTAATTAGATATTTTATAGAAATTCACTTATAAATGATATTAATTCTTTATAAATATCTAAAACATATAATATTTCAATTTTGGATTTTATGGGTTTTCCATTACAAGCAGTCAAATAGTCCAATGTAAAAACTATAAAAATTAAATAAGTGATTTTTTAATAAAAAACTTTATATTGTAAAATCTCTATACTTAGATTATTGAACCGCCTAACGAATAAACTCACTGTCAGATTCAATTACGAATCTGGAATTTTGAATTAGGAATATTTCATTCGTAATTGATAATTCCTAATTCTCATATCCTGTCCGGTGGAGTGGGGGTTAGAAAGTTTCAAATTAATACTACTAATCTACTGTCTCGCCACATACAATTTTAGGAATTGGCGGAACTTCATCCACAATATCATTTGATGTAGAAACTTCATTTAAACTATGTCGTCCCCAAATTTCTGTTAATCTATCTAATAATGCTCTATCGGTTACATTGTTATTACGCAGTTTTTTAAGTTCTGACAGAACAGCCGGGCGTTGTATTTTCAAAAAAACATCTTCAAAAAGTTCAACTTGCCCTTTTAGGTTTTCATTATCTGCGGATTGATAAATCTTTTGTAATTCATCTTTTAAGTATCGTTGGTCAATATTCAGTGTCCGGCTATGCCTTTGCTCTAAATACCGATTCACAACATCTTTCACAAATCTGTCCTTTACTTTTTGTAAAGTATCATTGAATTCGTTTGAAACTGGGTTTGATGATTTACCAAACTGACCTTTTAGCATCCCCAATATTTTAATCACTTCCTTTTCAACAATATCGCCTTTTTTATTTACTAAATATAGCTGTGAATATTTATCTGCTTGGCAGAATACAAATTGCTTATCGCCATCTTCAGAAACTGAACACCGGATTCCATCTCTCAATGACCGTATTTCTTCAAATTTATCAGGATTCTCCTTTTTCATTTTTCTTAATTCTTCTTCGGCTTCATTGAAACTGATACTTTCTTTTTCCAACTTTTCTTCAAACAATGCCAACTGTTTTACATCTCGTTCATAAATGGCATACATTTCATCTTCGTTGATTTGTTCATTATCATCCAATATTTTGGCGTCTTCGCCAATTGTATCGTGTATATCTTGAATACGATTATGAACAATTTCGTGCAGATTTAGATTTCTGTCTAATTCCGTTTCAGGTAGAAAATTGAATCCAAATATTTCATTATGAGTAGAACCGATTCTATCAATCCTGCCAAAGCGTTGAATCAGTTTTACCGGATTCCAGTGTAAATCGTAATTAATAATTTTATCACAATCCTGCATATTCAGACCTTCTGCCAAAACATCGGTTGCCATCATCATTCTAATTTCTGTCTCACTGGGTTTTAAAGTATAATCATTGGCAATGGGGGCAAAGCGGTTCACCAGTGAACTTTTATTTTCGTTTCCGGTAGAAGCTTTCCGGATAGATAAATCATTATTGGGATTTAGGTTTGTGTGTAAATAATCCACCGTTTCGGCTGATTCTGAAAAAATCAACACTTTACCTGAATTCAATGGTTGTTTTGATATAATACTTTTTAACTTTTGAAGTTTGGCATCTTTTTCTGGTGGAATTTCGTTTTCATTCACCAAACTGAAAATATGGTTCAATATTCCCAAATCGTGTTCAATATGATTTTTTAATCGGTCTAAATCAAAATTTTCAGCATCATATTGCTGCGCAACACCTTCTAAAGCTGTAATCAAATCTTCTTCCGAATATTTATCCGAACCATATAATATTTGCTGTGCATCTTTTCCGGCAGGGATTATATTTTTGTCTAAAGCGTTTAAATAGGCAGTGTGGATATTAATCATCCGCCCAATTGTCATTCGAAAGGCATGTACACTACTTTCAAATCGTTTGAACATCAAAATCCGCATAAGTCCACGCAAGTTTGCTCCTGCACGGTGTAGCTCCCGGTAAGGTTCTTTATCCTGCCATTTGGGTTTTACATAATGCCACAAAGCAAAACGGGCATAAGTAAGTTGATCGGGATGTGGATCTTGGGAATGATTAAAGCTTACTTTGCCAAGCGAAGTTCTAATATCTTGGTAAAGCCCTTGATAAGTATCAGCAATTGAATATCCCACCGTATCCACTTTACGAACCGGAAAAAAATTCTTGTTACCACCCACTTTGATATATGCCCGTTTTTCACCACTGATGTAAGGGGTAAACATTTTCGGGTCCACCGGATTATTAGTTTTTTCATCGAAACCGTAATGTTTTAAAATATGGAGACGGGTTCGTCGCACTAAAATAAATTGTAGCAATTGCTGAAACAGGTGATTGGCATCTTCTCTGGGTGTTTCCGGTTTTAATATGGGTTTGAAATATTCTTTTAAACTGGGTGGATTGATGGGGATTTCCGTCAAATCATCGGGATGGAAAAGTTTAATTTGGTTCAGCACATCCTTGGCAGAATTATTTCTGGGTGTGGCTGTCATTAACAACACTTTTTTCTTACCGGTTTGGATAAAATCTGATAACACCTGATACCGTTGTGAACCATGATGTCTAAAATGATGGCTCTCATCAATGAGAATGAAATTCCTGTGATTGTATTTTGAATCATTGAGCAAATAATTCCAATCGTCTTCATTGTCTCCTTCTCGGAGCATGGATGATGAAACTACTTCAGCATTTAAAGAATATTTACCGTTATAGGTTTTCCACATCTCTTCTAATGCTTTGGGACAAATGATGAGCGGTTTTGCATTTTCCATCAATGTAAAGTGTTTTACTACAGCAGCCCCTATATAGGATTTTCCTACACCTACAACATCTGCCGCAAAGGCACCGCCAAAATCGTTAATAATACCAATGAGTTGTTTTACAGCTACTTCCTGAAAAGATGCCAACTGTTCAGTGAGTTCATTCGTCCATAAAAATGATTTTTCATCTTCACCTTCCAAGCGGTCTTTGAGTAATGTATAAATCGTTTTATAATAAATATCTTCCGGTGTGACCTCCTTAATTCCCCAGGACTCTTCCAATTCTTCTAAAAATTGTTCGTCAAAATCTTCCGCATCATCCCAAAGATTATTGAACCACGTAGTGAGTTCATCGTGATTTTCACCATTATCGTGGACGAAAACATTCAGTTCTGTATTGTTGGTTAAACCAGCAAGAGACAAGTTACTGGAACCTACAATGGCAATGCCTTTTGAATTGGGCTGGGGATGAATAAAATCAAAAATGTATGCTTTGGCGTGAAGACGGCTTTTGATATAGACTTTTACTTTTAAACGGTCATCATTCACCATGTGAAAAACAGTTTCCAGTAATTTTGAATTTTCTTCCGTTTGGTCTAAATCACTAATGACTGTCCGAATAGTCTGTTGTGCTACATCTTTTTCCAACTTCTTTACACCACTACCGGGACGTTTGAGTTTTTCTACTTGTTTTTGGATGTGTTCCGTAAGGCGAAAACTTCGGGCTAATTCTTCCACCGTTTGGCGATTCGTGGTATTACCGATGAGTAGGCGAATTTCTTTAATGATATATTCACCATTTTCATCTTTGGCGTCCAGTTTGTCCTGAATGGCTTTTAATCCGGATATGAAAAAATAGCCAACGGCAACTTTGGCTTTCACTGTGTGCACCAATTGTTCATTGATGGCATCTACTAATAATCGATTTTTATTATCTATAATGGCTGATGGCATTTTATGATTTTCCTTCTTCTGATTTCACTTTCCAGTAACCACCTTTTGTTCCAACCCTTTCCAGCAACCCTTTTTCTTTCAAATTTTCAATTTGTCTTTGAATTGCTGACGGATTAATCCCAACCTTTTTGGTCAACTCATTTCTGGTGATATGATTATTTTCTATGATATAATTTATTATCTCTATTTGTCTGGTTGTTAACCTCTCATAATTTATTTGACCACTTATCTGACCACCTGTTTTTAACGGTCTTTTCAAAGTTAATACATAGTTTTGTCCTGATAATTTCAAAATGGGTTCTTCTAAGCCATGTTCATTCATCCAATCTTTTATGTTTTGGATGCCCGTTCCCCCTTTTTCGATATAGCGGACTAAATAAAGCAATTCGCCAATGGTGCCGTTTCGTAAAACAGATTGATGGGGTTGATGTAAATCTTTTAGAGAAATACCTTGGGGTAAATCTCCCGGCGACCCAATTTCGATGCGATTATCAAAATGGTAGATGGCATAATTAAAATACCTTTTGGAATTAGTGGTTAGAAATGTGTAACATTGAGCATTGGATTGGGGTGTCCCCGGTCGGCAAAACGCTCTTCTATTGAAGGGCTTTTGTTTTTTATGGGAATATTTTAAGTCCATATCGCTTTCCATTCTTCTTATAAAATTTATCTGAAAACTGATCAAATGCAGGGTTAACCCTTTTAGGACTAATAATGTGTCTTGCTATTGGATACGCAACTAAATCCGACAATTGCAGTCCGTTAATATTTTTATCTTTATATTCAAAAGTAATTTTCATTTTATAATTTTTCAAACGATTTGCTGATACATATCCCGTTCCCCAACTTAATAAACGATTAAAATGTTCGTTTAGCTTGGCATCTTCTTTTAAGCCCCTTTTCTCAATAATAATTTCTAACGATTTATCTTCCTCAACTATATCATCAAGATAAAATACGGCTCTCTCAACAATAAACGATAATGCAATTTCATATACATCGCTGGAGAGTTTGCCATAACGATGAATATATTTTTCCTTTTGAATGCCAGATGAAAGAATCGAATAATCAGAATGTTGAACAATGGAATTAATTCGATTATAAAATTCTTCCTTAATTTTTAAATCAAATAGAATTTTGAATTCATCATTGCATTTTCGAATATCGCGGGAATGGAAAATAACATTTTTATTTTTCCACAAATCCTGTTTCAAAGTATTCATTTCTTTTTTGATTTGAGTATATGAATTTTCACTTGCAATAATACCACATAAAACAAATACAGGAAATCCCGAGTCAATATTGCCCAGACCGTGATCGCCAGATTCATCTAAAAATAGCAAGTATTTCATACAAAAAACTCTAATCTATTTCTCAAATACAATATTTTCTCTGCTATTTTAACTGCCGTTTTCGTGTGCATTCCGTATAATGTGGCTCTCACACTTCCTTCATCAAATATAGGGTCTTTTTTTGTGAGTTTTTCTATAACCCATTTATAATCTGCTTTTAATTCGTCTGGAAAATCTTTCTCTGTAACTGGTGAAAATTTATTATATGCAGCAACTAATCGGTCTTTTATACTTCCGGGATGTGTCGCCATTATTTCAACGGCTTCAGAAATATTTGAATATGCGTAGAGAACATCACCCATCACTCCACCTCCGCAAATTTTGTCAATTTGGGGTAACGGCGGGTTATGCGGATTTGGGGTGGATATTGAATTCCCATTCTAACCCAAGCGCATCTGTAATTTGTGATAAAAAAGATATGGATGGCATTTTCATTGCCTTTTCAAAACGGGATATGGAGCTCTGTTTGGTGCCGATTTTTTCCGCTAATTCTTTTTGGGTCATTCCTTGTGCAATTCGAAATGCGACTATTTCTCTAATTAACTTATACACAGGTCCCAAGTCATTATAGACTTGTTTGAATTCTGCATTTTTCAACAATCTTTCTTTATGCAATTCAACGCTTGTTTTTTTCTTCATAATCTTTTTTCCTTTTCTTTGCAATTTTAATTTCTTTTTTTGGTGTTTTTCTGGTTTTCTTGGTAAAACCATTCAATAAAACAAACTTCTTTCCGCTAAAGGTAAAATACAGTATTCTTTCTGACCCCGGTCGCATTTCCCAAATTTT
>CAYMMZ010000041.1:0-3359 GCA_964391715.1 Candidatus Woesearchaeota archaeon
ATTCGGATTCGCGAGTTTTCTTATGATGTTAGTTGTAGGAATGGCTTTTGTGAGTTCTGAAACCAGTAATGTTTTTACTATAACAGATATTTCTGCACCTTCGAGTGTTTCTGAAAATGCTGGGTCTTTTACCTTCACATTTAATTTGACTTATACTGGAGGTTCTCCTGATATGGATTTTTCATTTGATAACTCTAATTCTACTATCGGGACTGTTTCTATTCCTGATGCCTTAGATTTTGATGGAAGTTCTGGTCCAGATTTTAAGATTGTTACTGGAACTGTTACAGGATTTAGTAATCAAGGAGGGAACTCTATGAATGTTATAATTGATGCCCTTTCAACATCTAGTGAAAGAGATAATGAACAAGGATTTTCTGTTTTAATTGATGAGGTTTTCCAATTCTGCGAAGAAGGGGAGAACGGGACTCTTGAGATTAAGAACTTTTATATTGATAACCTTGGAAATGGTGAAGATGAAGAATGGGAGCCTTTAGATGAAATTGAAATTGAAGTAGAGGTTGAGAACAAGGGTGATGATAAAGTAAAAGATGTTACTGTTGAGATTATGATTTTGGATAGCTCTGGAGATGATGTTACAAATGACTTTGACTTTGAAGATGAAACAATTGACTTAAAGAATCTTGATGAAGATGAAGAAGATACTGCACTATTTATAATCAATGAAGTTCCTGCAGATTTAGATGAAGGAAATTATAGGATTTACCTTAAAGCTTATGATGATGGAGATGAAGAATTGCAATGTACTTCTACTTCAAGTGACTTTAATGGAGATGATGACCAATATCATGAAGTTGAATTTAATAGGGATGAAGACCAAGCAGTTATTATTAAAGATGATGATTTAAATGATCAAAAGATTCTTGCATCTTGTGGAGATGAGAATGTGGCTATTGATTTACCTGTTTACAATATAGGAGAAGACAAAGAAGACAAGGTTTTAGTTTACTTATATAATAATGAGCTTGGAATCGCTGAATCTTTCTTGATTGATAATCTTCGTTCTGGAAAGAGAAGAGACGCTAACTTCTTTATAAATTTGCCAGAAGAAATGTCTAGGACAAACTATGTTCTTAATGTAATTAACTATTATGATTATGACGATGATGAAGATGAATTTGACTTATCTTCTTATGATAGGAATTCTGAGGAAGACTTGGATGAAGATTATAGATTAAGATTAGAAGTTCTTAGCTGTGGTTCTGTTGAACCTACAATGACTGCAGAACTTCAATCAGAAGCTATGTTAGATGAAGAAATGGTTGTTAAAGTCCTTATTAGGAATAATGGAAATGCAGATACTTTCTCTGTTTCCTTATCCAGTATAGAGAGTTGGGCAGATGTTATTAGTATTGAGCCTTCAACATTGAGTATTGGTAAGGATGGGACTGGAGAAGTTACTTTGAGATTTATTCCAAAGGCTGAGGGCTCCCAAACATTTAGAATCAATTCTATTGTTGGCGGAGAATCATTTGAACAATCAGTTTCTGTGAACATTGAAGGAGAGCAAAGTTTTATTGAATCAATTGGAGATACTGCCGCTTATGCACTTATAGGTATAATCGCTTTGGTTATCTTGATTCTTTTAACATTGATTGTTAAAGTTTCTCGAAGGAAAAATCCTGTAGAGTTTTAAGAACTTTTTTAAATAGGAGTTAATATTAATTGTTATGGATAATCAGACTGAAAATATTTTTGGAATTTTTATTAGATACCTTTTGATTATCATCCTTGGACTTGGAAACCTCTATTTGTTTTATGGCTTTCTTACTCCTGTTACTATCTCCTTTCTTAAATTTCTCCTTTCATTTTCTGGAGACCCTGTGATTGTTGGAACTTCGATACATTTTAAGAGAGTTATATTCGACATCATCCCTGCATGTGTTGCTGGGGCTGCGTTTTACTTGATGTTTATATTAGTCTTTTCTACTAGGGGAATAAAAATTGGAAAGAGACTTTCTATTCTATTGATTTCTTTTGCCCTATTATTTGTAATCAATATCTTACGGTTAGTCTTCCTTATTTCGATAGTTAGGGCTAGTTATTTTAATGAAATTCATTGGTTCTTATGGAATTTTGTTTCAGTTATTTTCGTAGTTGGAATTTGGGTCTTTATGGTTTATAGGTTTAAGTTAAGAGGAATTCCCCTCTATTCTGATTTGAAATATCTATGGAATTTACAACACTCCGGCAAAAAAACCAAGAGACGCAAGAAGCACTAGGAATCCTGCAATAATTACTCCTGAAGCGATTGCTAAGAAGCTTTTTAGTCTATTTAAGCCAAGAATCCATGCTATTAGAGTTCCTGTCCATGCTCCGGTCCCTGGAAGAGGGACTGCTACTAAAAGCATTAAAGCTAGATACTTTGCTTCCTCAACTTTCGCTATCTTTCTTTGAAGCTTTCTTAATACTCTTTCAAAAACTTTTTTGTAACTTTTAGATTTTAAAAATAATTCATGGAAGAAATCTAAGAAAAGAAAAATTAAAAATATCACTAAAACATTGAGGATTAGAACTATTAGGAAATATGGCCAAATAGATAGGTCATTTCTTGTTAGGTGCTCTAGGATTATTGGAAGTCCTACTCTAAGTTCGAATACTGGAAGAACTGTTAGAATTAATCCTATGATAATTTGGGTTTCCATTTACTATTGACTATTGGTTAGATATCCCTGTTTCTTTGAAATCTGATATTGCTTCTACCATGAATTTTTCTATTGGTGCTATATCTTCACAACTATTTACCTGAATTATATAACAGTAGGGATTTTCTTTGTCTTGGACTATCCAACTCTCCTCTCCTTTTTCTATTCTTATAACTGTTTTTTCTGGATGGGTTAGGCAATCTACATGTTTGATTCCAGAGTCTTTTGAATACTTTAGGTCTGTTGTTCCGACATCTAAACTTTCAACTCCAACTCCGGCTTTTAAGAAGCTTCCGAGATCTACAAGGGCCCTAGAGACTTGTCTTCCATTACAGGTTCTAGCTTCTGCTCCTAGAGTTATAAAACTTTCATCCTTTACAAATAAATTAAAATTTCCTTCTGCTGGAATGTCATTTTTTCTTGGGTCATTTCTCATATATACGTTGAAGACAACATCACTTCCATCGAAAGCATAAAACCTTCCGTGATAAATCTTTGAATCTCCGAATGGCTCAGTTACCCATTCTATCCCTACAAAATCAAATTTGTTTAATTCTTGGATATAAAAATAAGGGATTAAAAATGAGCCAAATACTACTGCGATTATTAAAAAGAACCAAATCAATTGTTTTTCTTCCGCACTTCTCACTTTCTTCGACGGCTTATTCTCTTGAGTTGATTTTTTCTTTGATT
>CAYMMZ010000041.1:3459-5861 GCA_964391715.1 Candidatus Woesearchaeota archaeon
TTGATTTTTTCTTTGATTCTGTTTTCTTTTTTACCATTTTAAGATATAATCTTAGTTTATTTTTAAAACCTTGTATAGAAATGCATCTGCTGTTTTTACTTGGTCTCCGCTAAGGTAGATGCAATTTTTATCTTGATATACTCCTTCCTTATTTGTGCTTGGAGTTTTTTCTCCTGTTTCGTCAAAGATTATTAGGTTATCTTCGCATGTTTTTGTTGGAAGGTCTTCTGAACAATTAAATCCCTCAAAGCATGATTCTTGGTACCTTAATGTATATCTTCCTAAATTAGTTATAATCTCTCCGACTGCTTCATTTTTTGGATTTACTAAATATAATGGCTTTTCTGAATATTGATTTAATGTTGGCTCTCCTTCTATTACAACATCTGAAGTTTGAGAAGGGAGGTATGCAAAGCTGAAAGATTGGTCAGCTATGTGGGTTGTCCACCTTCCATTTTCTTGAAAAAATTTGAATCCGTTTTGTTCAATTTCTTGAGAACTTGAATCTGAGGTTCTACTCAAAATTGAAAATCCGAGAGTTGAAAAAACTAATAACAAAATCATTACAGTTCCAATTATAATTTGGTTTTGTTTATTCTTCCTTGCTATTTCTTCTTGTGTCTTTATTTTTCTAAGCATTGTTTTTGGAAGATGGGGGAGGATATAAAGTTAATGGTTGCCTTTTGTCGAATAGAATCTACGAGAGAGAGAGAAATGATGTTTAGAAAGTTTTATAAAGAAAAGGTTTCTTAGGTAGTTATGAAAATTGGTGGTGATAAAGTTAATATTATTCCTTTTAGAGGTTTAGTTTTAGTTCTTTTAATTTTCTTAGCAACTTCTTTTGTTCTTGCTGCACATGTGCTTACTCCCGCTGTAACTGATTTTGCAGGATTTTCTGCTAACGAGACACTAGCTAATGTCTATAATATTTCTATCAACAATACTAATGTGGGTATTGATGCAAATATAACTACTGTTAATTTTACCCTTCCTCCAGATTTTGTTTTTGTAGATGGTTCTAATTGGACAGATTCGGACGCTAGTCCAGCTAATTTCTCAAATACTACAACAGTCTTAACTTGGGTTAATTATTCTTCGACAACTTACCTTATTAATGGATCTGTTGATGGAACTGGAACAACATTTTCCTTCTCTTTCAATGCAACGGTTGCGATTCCTGGAAATTATAATATAACTATCACCACTATTAATGGTACCGACCATGCATTCAAAACTGTACAAAATATATCTGTAAAAATCAATGACACAACATCTCCTCATAATGTGTCTTTTGATGGGGATGCTACAACTCCCGTGAATAATTCCAATCTAACTAGTCAGGATTGGATAATTGTTAATGTAACTGTTAATGATTCTGAAGGGAGTTATGCTGGGGCAATAAGTAATGTCTCTTACTCTTTATTTTATTCTAATGGGACTTTATTCAATAAGACTGTTGAGACTGCAAACTCTCACCCTCATATAAACTGGACCGGCCTTCCAGATGCTATTTATCATGTTAATGCATCTGCAAATGATACTTTAGGGCACGATAGTACTGGCGGAACAGGAACTAGAGTAATCACCATTGATAATACTAATCCAACTGCAAGTGCATCTTGTACAGGTGGGACACAGCTTCAAGAAGGGGCTGCCACAACTTGTAGTTGTTCTGGAACTGATGCAACTTCAGGGGTGAAAACTTCTAGTGCAAGTACTACTCCTGATACTTCTAACACCGGAACTTATTCATATACTTGTTCTGTGACTGATTGGGCAGGGAATTCTGCAACCAATAAATATACTTATACCATTGAAGGGGCTTCCTCTGGAGGAGGTTCGGGTGGAGGTGGCGGAGGTTCATCTAGTGGTGGAACTACTGGAGAAGATTGGGATGTTACGCATACTGCTAGTGCCCAACAATTTGATGAAGGTTTTACCAAAGTCCTTGGAGCAAAACATAGAGTTAGTTTAGTTGTTGAAGGAGAGAATCATCATGTAGGTGTTAAATCATTAACAGACAGCTCTGCTACAATAGAGGTATCTTCTATCCCTCAAGAAGCAACTCTTTTGGTAGGAGATGAGAGGAAATTTGATGTTACTGGAAATGGATTCTATGATGTTTTGGTAAAACTTGGAGAGATAAGTTATGGTACTGCGAGTATTACAATGACTTCGATTAGTGAAGAGGTTACTCCTGACACAATTGAAGACGAAGATGAGAAAGAATCTGCTGCGGATGATGTTGCTTCTGACGAGGAAGGAGAGGGTGGATATACGCTGTGGGTGATTATTGCTATAGTGTTAATAGTAATAGCTGTTTACTTTGGCAAGAAAAGAAATAGTTCATTGCCAAAATAGGTAGCTAGAAGTTTTTAGTTTGTTTTTTTGTGGAGGATATA
>CAYMMZ010000042.1:0-4938 GCA_964391715.1 Candidatus Woesearchaeota archaeon
TTACTTAATAGCTTTAAAACTCTTCCAAGAGATTTCGAAGAGTTGTTCAAGAGCTTGGGCGAAGAATTCTGTGTTTAGCCATACTCCTACATCATATGTTGGATGGACTTCTTCGTCGTTTAGAAGCATGAACATTAATTGTTCACTATCTATTAACATGAATCTTGCTTTTAGTCCTTCAACATCTTTGACTTCCGCTACTTTTGAAAATTCTTTTGCTATTTTTTTGTTTTCACTTGTGATTGGGGCAGCAATTCTAATTGTTACTCCTCTCTTTTTTGCTTTTTCTAAACTTGGGAGTAAAACTTCCAACTTTCTATTTAATCCATCTTTTGTTGTTACAAGAGTAATTGTTGTTTGAGCTTCTCTAATTAACATATCCAAGTGGTTATAGATATTTTGTCTTCCCTTTAATGCTCCTGAAAGGTCGGTTGGTTCAATATATTTGATTCCATCAGAGAATAGGGTTGTTAATTCCTCAAGCACTTCATCTCCTTTTAATTTTTCCAATCTCTTTGATTTTTCTTTTGCTCCAACGATTAAATTCTTTTTTACCCTTTCAATTACTTCTTCGGGTTTTAGGGCTACGAACTTGATAGGCTTTCCAAGCTTCATTACAATGAAACCTTTTTTTTCAAGAGACTCTAAGATGTCATAGGTTCTAGAACGAGGGACATCTGAGATTGAGGAAAGTTCTCCTGCTGTTGAAGTTCCACGAGAAAGAAGTGCTGTCCAGACTTTTACCTCGTATAAGTTGAGGTCGAATATCTTTCTTAGTCTGCTTAAAAATTCCTCTTTGACAATCATACCCTTTTGAGTGGTGAATAGTATTTAAATGTTTCTTTAAAATGTTCCTATGTTGAGGGGTGAAAAGAGGGTTTTATCGAGGAGGATTACAACTTATTGAAACTTATGGCATATTTCTTCCCTTTTATTTTTCCTTCTTCCGAGTACTCAAATTTTTTCGAAGATTTCTCAAGATTGAGAGATTTTGCTCCAACTTTTTCTTGGATGAAATCTTTTTGAGATTCTATTTTTTCGTTGAATTCAGAATCTATTCTTAAATCTATTCTATCTTTTTTGACTAGGCCTGCTTTTTTTCTTAGGTTTTGAATTTTTCGGGTAACTTCCCTGGAATATCCTTCTGCTTCAAGTTCTTTGGTGAGGGTTGTGTCTAATTTTACCGAGAGCTCTTTTGCTTTTTTGTAAGAGATTTTTTTGACGTTTAATTCTTCTTTTACTATTTCCTCAATTTCTTCATTCAACCTTCCTTCAAAATTTATCGTTGCACTTGCTAAGGGCCACTTTAGACTTATTTGATTTCTATCCCTTTCCCTTAAAGCTATTGAAACTATGGATCTTGCCAGTTGCATTTCTTCTTCTAGTTTTTTGTTTATTTTTTTACTTTCAGATTTTGGCCAAGAAGATAAGTGTACAGAGGATTTTTTATTTTCAAGCGTTTGGTGAATCCTCTCCGAAATGAATGGCATTATTGGTGCAATGACCTTACTTAGTTTTTCTAAGACATATTTTAAAGTGGTTTTTGCATGAATGTCTCCTTGATTGAACCTCTTTCTTGAATTTCTTACATACCATGTAGATAAGTCTTCTATGAAATTTCGAATTTCTGAACAAGCTTTAATGGTTTTGTAGTTCTCTAGATTTTTTGTTACATCTTCTGTTAGTCTGTTTGTTTTTGAAATAATCCATTGGTCCATAGTATTCTTCGAAGAGGATTTTTCTTCTGGAATTTCTTTATAGAGTTCGTAGAAGTTATTTACATTATATAGTAGAACTAGGACTTTTTTGTAAATTTCATCTACTTGTCTATCCGAGAATTTTAAATTGTCTGCATCCATTATCGAGGAACTCAGCAAATAAAATCTCATAGTGTCTGCCCCATATTTTTCTATGATTATGTTTGGATCTGTGAAATTCCCCTTTGATTTTGACATTTTTTCTCCTTCTTCTGAAAGTACTATTCCAGTTGTTTGAACATTTTCAAAAGGAATTTTGTCGAAGAGAATTGAAGAAATTGCTAACATGTAATAGAACCACGCCCTTGTTTGTCCAATATATTCTGCAACATATTGCGAAGGGAAATGATTTTCGAAGTAAGACTTGTTTTCAAATGGATAGTGGAATTGTGCAAACGGCATTGAACCAGATTCAAACCAACAATCAAGAACTTCGGGGATTCTTTTATACACCTTTCCGTTTTTTTCAAGGATTACTTCATCTAGACAATCTTTATGCAAGTCTATTTTTTTTGGGAGTTTCTTTGCGTATTTTTTTAGTTCTTCTATGCTCCCAACTACGATTCTATCCCCATCTTTTGATTCCCATATGGGGATTGCCGTTGCCCAATATCTGTTTCTTGAAATATTCCAATCTGGAGCTGTTTCCACATTATGTTTAAATCTTCCTTCTTTTAGGAACTCTGGGTGCCAGTTAATTTTTTTATTTAATTCTAACATCCTTTTTTTTATTTTTTGAATATTTATAAACCATGCAGGGAGGGCCCGATAGATTAGTTTAGTATCGCAACGATAGCAAAAAGGATATTCATGGTCTAATTTTCTCGAAGAAACTACCTTTCCTGCTTTTTTTAGAAAGATTACTATTTCAGTATTTATATCATGAACATATTTTCCTTTGAAGTCTTTTACCTCTTTTGTGAATATGCCTTTTTCATCTACTGGCTGGACCATTTCAATATTATTTTCTTTGCTGACCCCATAATCCTCTTCTCCAAATGCCGGAGCTGTATGGACGATTCCAGTTCCTTCTTCTGCGGTAACAAAATCTGCCACTAAAAACTTAAATGCATTTTCATGACCTTCAAAATAAGGGAATAATGGCTCATATTCTATTCCTTTGAGTTCTATCCCCTTTACTGTTTTTTGGATTTTATATTCTTTTTCACTTTTGAAATAATTTCCAATTAATCCTTTTGCCAAAAGATAGATTGTTCCATCAGAATTGTCTTTTACATAAGAATATTCAAGTTCTGGATTTACGGTAAGTGCTAAGTTTGAAGGAAGGGTCCATGGAGTTGTTGTCCAAGCAAGTGCGTAGACTTCTTCCCCCTTTAATTTGAATTTTGCAGTTACTGTTATATCTTTTGAAATCTTGTACGAATTATCCATAGTAACTTCAGATTTCGATAGAGGGGTAGAGCATCTTGGACAATACATTAAGATTTTTTCACCCTTATAGATAAAATCTTTATCATATAGTTTTTTGAAAGCCCACCATACACTTTCGATGTAAGTATTATCCATAGTTTTATAAGAATTATCAAATTCAACCCACCTTGCAATTCTTTTAACTGTTTTCCCCCATTCTTTTGCATAGGTAAGAACTTTTCCTCTACAAAACTCGTTGAACTTTTTCACTCCCATTTTTTCAATTTCATCCTTGGAGTTAATTTTAAGTTCTTTTTCTGCAATGTTTTCTATGGGTAATCCATGACAATCCCACCCCCATCTTCTTCTTACATAGAAACCATTCATTGTTTTGTATCTTGGGATTGCATCCTTTATCACCGAAGCTAAGATATGTCCATAGTGTGGAAGTCCAGTTGCGAAAGGGGGTCCGTCGAAAAAGACAAATTCTTTTCCCTTTTCGGTTTGTTTTAATGATTTTTCAAAAGTTTTATCTTTATCCCAAAATTTTAGGATTTCTTTCTCTTTATCGTTGATTGAAGAGTCTTCTGCCATGATTAATTATATGATAATTCTTATTTAAGGTTATCTTTGGATAGTTAACTCTCTTCACTTAAACTTTTAAAGGTTATTTCTTTCTATATTTTTATGGGAAGCATATCTATGGGTGAAGAGAAGGTGGACGTTGAGGATGGGAGTCCAATTTTGAGTGCTTGTGAATCTTTGGGAATCCCTTTTTCTTGTAAGGATGGAGTTTGTGGTTCTTGTTTAGTGGATGTTGTTGAGGGGAAAGAAAATCTCGAGGAATTGAATGATAGGGAAACAGATTTTGGATTAGATGATAAAGATAGAAGACTTGCGTGTCAAGCGAAGTTGAAATCTGGCGACGTTAAGATTCAGAGTGGGTATTAATTTTCTTTTAATTCTTCAAGTGATTCTTTTTCCAAGAAATGTAATTCTGTTGGGATGATTATACAGAAAGGCATTTGAACTTCAATTTCTTTTAAATTATCTAGGGTGTCGTAGAATATTTTTTGGTTTTTTGTTCCTGCGTTGCTTAGGACGATTGCTTTTCTAATTTCTGAAGTTTCTTTAAGTTGATTGATTGCATCTTTTAAGTTAAGTCCGATGTCAGTGAGGATTAATGTATGTGATTTACATGAAAGATTTTCTTTGATGTAGTTTGCAAAGGAGGTTGGTTTGTTTGTATGTTCTTTCCAGCAAGGCATGCTCGCTGTTTTTCCGAACTTGTAAGGTTGTAAGCCGGTTCTTGCAATCGCAGTCATAATTGAAGCGTTGTGAAAAATTTTGTAAGGGATATTTTGTTTTTTGCATTCAAGAATTAATTGCATATGGGTTGTGGCTGAAAGGGCATCTCCATAGACTAATAGGGCGATGTTTTCTTTTTTGGCTTCTTTTAAGATGGACTCGTCTTCTACTTTTTCTCTGTTTAATTGAGTTATTTTTAGTGGGGATTTTCCCTCCTGCCCACCCTCTTGGGCGAAGCCTTCGGCTTCGCTTATATTTGAAAATCTCCATAATTCATTGAAGGATGTTTCTAGCTCTTCTATTTCATATGGGAAATTTACAGTGTAATTTTCTAAGTAGATTTTTTCACAAGATTTTAGAATTTCTATGGCGTCCGCTGATATAGAGTTCTTGTCTAGTCCGAGTCCGATTAGGTTGAAGGTCATAAATTGAGAAGAGAATTTGTGGTTTTAAGTTTATGCTTTGTTCCAAGTTAATGTCGTTATGAACATGAAAGTTAGAG
>CAYMMZ010000043.1:0-4778 GCA_964391715.1 Candidatus Woesearchaeota archaeon
ATACTGTGACAGGTGAGATGTTAGGGAGTGGTTCAAGAAGAATTCTTCCGGCAATTCCTGCTGTTGCGAGTAAAGCCAGTGCAATCATTGTGCGACCAGACTCTAGGCGGGTTTCAATTCGCCATAGCCCAAATAGTGCGAGAGCAAAAAGTGCTGAGTTCAGAAGGACTGAACCTGTTGTTCCAAGTGTGACGTCGTGTGCTCCTAACATAGCTATTACCGAGTGGTCGTGGGGAAGATACCTATTGATGATTCCGTGCGTTTCTGAATGTCAAACATTCATCATATAAGGAACAGCCATTAATAATTGATTTGTCAGCTTCTGTTTTTTGATGATTTCAGATGCTTTCTTTGACTTCTTCAAAGTACGATGTAATTATACCTTCCATCCAAGCATTACCCCACTGGTTTCGGGTAAATTTGATTGTATCGTCAAGTAATATGGAAACAAAATCGACTTGTGCTTCAGGATAGTTAGACCACTGGATGATATCGGTGAAAGTATGTTTACCTTCAAATCTTCTACATCTCTCCTTTACGAACCTACGTGTTCTATCCTTAGTTTCACTTTCATCTTTGTCATTAATAACAACCGTTTTCTTCAATTCTATATGAGCATCATCATAACTAACTTGGCGACCTTCTTCTTTAATTTTGTATAATGCATTTATCAAATCAGCCATTTCCATGGGATTTTCAGGACATAATAAGTAAGGACTAGAAATTATGTGTGCCTTTTGAGGAAATTTAGATTGATATTTCCATTGGCCTTCTTGACCAATACTTACTAATTCACCAAAATAGAAAATCAATGAGGCCCTCATTGTCTCATATTTTAGTTTAAGTGTCTCGTCATCTGTGTTATCCATTTCAATTAATCTAGTCGCTACTTCCTCTTGTCGATCCTTAAACGATTTACCCCCTGAAAGAATTACTTGGACATCATGCCCTGATATCTCTGATAGTTTAGAGAAAATAGAGTTGAAACTATATTTTTCTTTTTCGTCTTCACGGAGTTGATTAATTGCTCTTTGAACATCCTGTGAAAATTTAAGCCATTTTATTCCTGCCACATCAGATATATTTACTAAATCTCCATCATCATTTCTTACAGGATAGACTTCAATTGTTTTTGAATCATAATCAATATTTTGAATTGTGGTTACTATTTCTTCATCGTCATTAATATCTAAATATTCACCTTTTATTATAATGTTTACATCTTCACGATAGCTTGTATTTCTCATTATCTGCCTATTTGAATCAAAAGAAAAACTTGCCTTAATATAGAATCCACGTTTTAACAACCCAGAATATTTGAATGCATTGAGAACTTCTTTAGTTGACATAGCCAAGGTTTTGTGCACCTTCTTGACATGTGAAAGGTATATTTCCACCCTCCCAATACTAATTCTTCTTTTCAATCCAAAATTTTGGCCATGAACCAAATTGTTATCACAAATATCTATGAATTCATCACTTAACTCATGTTCACGTAGAGTTGTTGCCGCAAGACGAAGGCTTATCCAAAATACTTGTTGCCGCAGCAAATCAGATCTTTGCCCGCGTAGAGATTCTTCCACACCAGAATATTTCCAAAATTCATACCACTTCTGATATATTTTTTCAATTTCGGATTGGTTATAAACAGCATTTGTACCAAATGATAAATCTAATTCTTTCACTGTTTTAATATTTGTGGGATTCATCGCTTCTGCACTTTGTAAGAGTAAAGTGGCGCAACAATCATTCCAATCATTAATATCAATAAGTTGCCTATCAACCCCTCTAAGTAGTCGATAACTATCATCTATATCACCTATTACCTGTTCCCCCGTTTCGAATAATAATTCTACTGATTTCGCTATTTGCATACAAAATTTAAGCGCACCAGAGTAAAACCTTAACTCCACTAATCTATTGAATAAACATTCCTTCCATTTTTTTAGTAACTCTAAAACATCTTCTTTATGATGTTTTGCAAGAGGGGAGTTGGGATTTAAATGAATCATACTAATGAAACTTTGATTTTCTGTCGGTGAATCAAGACCATATAACATATTCAAAATATCCCACATTTCTTTATCTGTTCTATCACCCTGAAATGTACCAGTGGCAGGTTCTTCCTTCTTTAATTCGCGGAACCAAATCTCAAGATTCGTTTTGCCAGCGTCGGTTTTGCGCTCGTGTGGCCTTGGCATCTTTACTGCACCTTTTATTGTCTTTTTTGAGGCGCCTTTCGTCATGCCCACCTTTACTACATCTTTAGGGTCATTAGCTGCTAACCATTCCTTCAACTCTGTTCTGACTTCCTTATTAATCGTTGAATCATTACCCGTTTCCTCAACAACCATCTCCTGTTGCGGGAGGGCTGCAAAGTGTTCGGAATCTAGTTGTTTATAATGAGGGATATCAAATTGGTCTTTTTCTTTGGTCCAACGGTTCAGTAATTGATCTTGAACACCTGGACCCCACATATATTCACCACGGGAAACGTGAGACAAAAATTCTCTATCATTCATGAACCGAAGATACGTATTTGCATCTCTTAAATTCGGTTGTTCTTCCCGGAAATGAATCCACATATCTATGATGAATTGGTTGGTGATTTTTTTATCTATAGGCACCGTAGAGAGGCAAAGAGTCAATTTTCTTTGGTCATCTGGCATTCCTCCAAATGTTTGGGAAACACAATATTCAATTATATTGTCTTTCTTGCTATTTCCTTCCTTCCATCTTTGCAATAATTCAACTATTCTATCTATTGTTGCTTTTTTACTTCCATCAGATTTCTTTAACAAAACTCTTGATTCGTGATGTTCTTCAATAGGTTGATCGGTAAATCTACGCGAACTTTCTTCTTTTCCTTCGGTTATTTCTTGAATTGTACAAGAATTACCTATTTTTCCCTTGCATTTTTCCTCGGGACAATCAACATCTAAATCTAGACAATGTGTATCCAGTTCTGCTGCTGCACAAATTACCAACATAGGGTGTGCACCTGATTCTTGAGTCGCTTCACCCCCCTCTTGTCGTTGATATTGCCACAAACTGAACGTTTCTGAAATTCTACTTTGATAACCTTTTACTTTTATTACATACTCTTGAGGAATATCCCCCGCACCTGCTCTTTCACGAACTTTCTTTTCAAATAAATCGTATGATTCTGATTCTGTAAGACGAGGGACAATGTGTTTTGTCGATGCATATCCCCCAGTTCCTCTAGTTGTAATAATTATTTTTGAACCTCCACGTAAATTGCCAAATGAAGAAAAGAAATTTTCAAAGTTCTCACGTTCCTTAATAACATCCTCATCATTTTGTTCGTCTTCGATGTCTTCAAAATTGTCAATGACAAGTAAGATTTTATTGTCTGTTAAAATTGTCTCCGCCCTAGGGCGTAAATCCTCAAGGACTTCTCTTTCAAGATTCTCATTCGGATGCAATAAATGAATAATATCTTGAAATATTCTCTTCACTGAGCCTTTAATTCTACCTTCTGAACTTCGAAATGATGTGAAAATCGATGTTTCCTCACTAAATCCAACCTTTTCCCCATGCTCATCGATTTCCCCTTGCTTATCAATTTTGGAGGTTATAGGTAAGTAATAATCAAAATTCAAAATTTCTTTTTCACTTTTATCTTCAATCTCACCAGTAATGCAATCATGCATTATTTTGTGAGCCAACGCAGTTTTTCCTACCCCACCTAATCCAATCAATGAAATAATAGAATTATTACTCAATTTTGTCTTTACTGGATCGATTCTAGTAGTTGGGTCTCCTACAAATTGTAATGGCCCCCATCTCATATTTTCTAGGCGTCTTCGTATGTCATCAGCTCTATTTCCTTTATTCCATACAGCAGCATGTAATTTCTTCTCAAAATTATTTAATTGTTCAACAAAATTCCCTTCTTCTTCTTCTATTATTGCTGATATCACATAACCTCTTGCTGCTGCACGGCTAGCTCGTTGGATAAGGTATGATAAATCAGCTCTAGATAGCGCATTGATAATATCTGTCTCTAAAGCATCAATGTCTTCAATATCGTCATCTTGATGATTAATATTTGATAAATTATGAACAGCGAACCGATCACTCGTGTGACAAAAATGGTATAAGAAATCATTTCTATCTTCTCCTGAATCCATTAATTCACTCGCAAACCTGTCGCCTAATTCCTCATCCACGATACTTTTAACAGAATCTAGAAGCCTCTCTTGTTCATTAAAATAAATACTGTTGCGGTGGTAATATTTTTTCCATTTCGTCCCATCTGGATTAGCCAATTGTTGAACTAGATTATTATGCCATGCCGGACCTTCTGCACCAAATCTTATGCAATTTTGGTTATGAATCTCCCTAAACAATTTTTTACGAATCATTGTAATTATCGTTGCCCAGCTATTAATATGATTAGCATTATTATCGTAAAAAAGTTGGCCCTTATCATATTCAATACCGTCATCTTTTCTGCTTATTGTTAATTGGAGTGACACACAGACTTGTGCAACTGATGTTAACAATTTTTTCAAATCTACATCCAAAGTCATAACAGCACCACTCATCTTAATTAATTCATGTTATTTATTATTTCTCAACTGTTTTGATATCAAATCACCCCACTGCCTAAACGCAGTATTGGTGCCAACAAATCCAAACATTTCAGCAACTGATTCCATTGTTAAATTCAAGTTAACGCCACCCTTGTCCTTGAAATTGGTCGACAACCACGGCCAACTGTTCTATTAATCTAGCAGTTTTTATGTCGTTAA
>CAYMMZ010000044.1:0-2216 GCA_964391715.1 Candidatus Woesearchaeota archaeon
GCAGATAAGAACATAGTTAAAGCTTTAAAGGCTCCGATTAATCCAGAAACGCCAAGGGCCATTTGTCCGACAATCATTAAGACTGGCCCTATTGCAGCAAGAATAAGTCCAAACTTGACAATCATATCTTTTTGAGAATTACTAAGCATATCAAATCTAACAACTAAAACTTTTATAAATTCAACAAACTTTTTAATATGGGGAATTAATCTTTCTCCAATTTGTTCACTTAAATCCGAAAGCTCGTTTTGTAATTGTTGTATTGGCCCCATTCCAGCAAGTGCAGCAGCTTCGGCCGATCCTCCATATTGGCGTTCTAGCTCTTCCAATATTATAGTCTGAGCTTCTGCAAGTCTATTTGTTTCTGCTAAGTCTTTTATAGTTTCTTTTTGTTCTTCTGAAAATTGAATACCAGCCCTACTTAAAGCAGAAAGGTTAGCAACTGGATCATTCAAAGCTTTTCCAAGCATGATAGAAGCACTTTTTAAGTCACCGTCAAGTCTTGTCGCTAAGTCTAAAGCCATGACTTGTGTTCGATCAAATTGTTCTCCCGCTATATTTGTAAAGGTTAGAAGTTGGGCTGTTGCAAATTGTAGTATTTCTTCATCTCCAAAAATTGTTTTCTTTTGAAGGTCGGCCGCCATCTTTTGAAGTTCCTGAGATGTTCTATTGGCAGCATGACCAGTTGATTTCAATCCAGCCTCAACTTGAGCAATGGCCTTTTGTTGTTTGTCAAAAGCTTTAACAGAAGCAACCCCTAAAGCGGCTAAAGGCAAAGTGAAAGAAGTTGTCATATTCCTTCCAGCCTTTTGCATATTTCTGCCGAATCTATTAAGATTCTTTTGAGCCTTATTCATCGCTCTCTCGAAATTAGTTAAATTCGCAGAGAAATTAAATGTCAATAGACCAACCGCCTTACTCGCCATCTTTCTTTAGTTTTTCATAGTTATCAATAGCCCTCATATATTCAGCTCTATCTTTCAATTCTTGTAATTCTTTTTTATCCATTTCTGTTCTTTCCCAGTCAAAAGTCATCAAATCTTTTGGCTTTAATCTTTTTCCTTTTCCAAGATGAATGTTTAACAATAAACAGGTGCTCCATCTTGTTCTTTCCCAGTGTTGTTTTTCCCTCATATTTTCAAGCTCATAAAAGCCTTCGACTTTATTCCAGAACTCTATTGGCAACATGTCATAAAATTCATCAACTTGCATTCCTAAATGACCGAAAGCAATTGTTTCTAATTTTTGCCAAGTCAGTTCTTTTTCACTTTCTTGGCTTTTCCCTTTCCCGCCGTATCAGTCCCCATTGACTTTGATAAAACATCGAAAGCTTTTTCCATACAATCCATGTTCCCATCAAACATATCGGTTATATCATCAATGCTAAATTCAAACTTTTGTTTCGCAGCTCTATGACCATCTTCAATTCCGCAATATATCAATGTAAAGGCGTCATTGAAAGTCATTTTACCCGAAGCTAATTTATTCAAGTCATTCATTGTTGCTCCAGTTTTGATGCTGTATTTCCTTAAAGCGTTAAAACCAAAACGCAGAGGAAGCTTGTTATTACCGATTTCAATAATTTCGTATTTCATTTCTAAAGTTTTTTTTTCTTTTCTGTATTAAAAGAAACCCGCCCCGATACCCAGAAAAGAAAATATCAGGGCAGGCTCTTAATCTTTATTTATCTATGATGCAACAGTTTGCGTCAAAGCTCCAGTTCCTTGAAAGCTCACCGAAAAAGTTGATGAATCTTCAAGCGGAGCATTTAAGCTCGCCGAAGTCATCCATACATCTCCAGCATATTTCGTGTCACCAGTTGCGGAAGTAGTCACCCCAAAAGTAACTGCCAATTTTGTTCTTGTATGAACCATATCTGTATATAATTCACTTAAAGTCAAACCGCCAATTGCACTTCCCCCAGCATCAAGCCAGGCATACATTGCGTCAACTGATATGTCCCAAGACCTCAATCCTTCCATACTCTCATCCCATCCCGAACTTTCTTTATTTGTTATAGTTCTTGGGGAATGATTAATATTGATCGTTGCACTTGTTGCATAAGCTATTAAGGTCGCAGATCCTCCATCTGGCGTTATATAAACCTTCAGATCCGTTCCATTTAAAATTCCATTTGCCATTTTTTTATTTATTTAAAATTTATAATTCTATTTCTTGCTTCTTTTTTGAAGCTTTATTTTTTTTTATTTTCTTTT
>CAYMMZ010000044.1:2316-4547 GCA_964391715.1 Candidatus Woesearchaeota archaeon
GTTGGAATCTTTATTCCAGCTTTTAAAAGTTTGCCATTTCTATCATAATCTTTCTTTAATTCAAATTCATATATCTTGCTCTCTGAATTAAAGTATTTTTCATATTTATCTTCCATTTCTTTTTTTATTGTTCCTCAATCCAACCATTATCTGGATTGTTGATAATTTCAATTATTTCATTATGAGAATATTGAGGCTCTCCAACTAAGAAATCAGGCGTTTCTCCAACAAACTTAACAATAGTTTTGGATCCGTCAAGATTATATCTTAAAGTCTTAGCCGATGTTTCCAACACTTTCTTGAAGTCAATCGCATCAACATGCTCTTTTGTCACTATAATATATTTTTTTTCCATTTTTTATCCTTCTGGAACATCAGCCACAAAGTCAGCTGAACTTCCATTTGTTAAAGTTCCGTTATTACTATTTGAGCTATCATCTGGGATTGTTGGATAAGTTGCTCCATCCCCCATTTTCCACCAACTTGTCAATGTCGAATAATTGCCTAAAGTTGCAGGATATCCACTATTATAAATATCTGTAACATCGGAAGCACTTAAAGCCGCATTGAATACAGAAACTTCATCAATATTTCCAAGATAATAATTTGAAGTTAAGTTCCATCCTATTCCCGCAGCGCTAAAAGTTCCCGTCAAAGTATTTAAAGAAGATGTTGTATCTTTCAAAGTTCCGTCTAAATATATTTTTATTTCATTTGCCGAAGTGCTCCATGTTCCGACTAAATGATGCCAATTGCCGTCATTTTCGATTGAATCAGTAATTGTTGCAATTGTTGCAGATCCTCCGCCGTTATATCCGAATCTTATTTCGTCAGAAGAGGCAAGATAAAATAAATGTATTAAATTGCTCCCATCTACCTGAACTCGAAAAAAGTTTCCAGAAGAAGCCATATTTCCAAGTTTTGCCCATACAGAAATTGATCCAGCAGTAGATGAAATTGTCGATGCAGCAGAATCAATATCAACATAATCATCAACCCCATCAAACTCAGTAGAATATATATTGTTCAATGAATTTGTTATTCTCATTGTGAAACCTAAAGATTTGCGATATATACCATCGGCACCACTATCATCATCGAAGATGTCATCATATCCATCGAAATTGATAGATTGAACATCTACGCCATAATAATTTCCCGACTTTCTATCAAGTGCCGTTCTTATATAGTTTGCAAGTTTTGAAGCGGTATTATAATCTTCGGCATATCCCGATATCATCACTTTGATTTCATCAAGAGGGGCTGTTGTATCTTTAACATCATCAGGAGAATCACTTGCAACATCATAAACAATGAAAGGAAAAGCCGATGTTTGGGACATAACATTCGGGGATATTCTTGTCCCTACTGTTTGCGAAACGGCATTGTCATTCTTTAAAATATTATATATTGCTCTTCCTACTTCCATCAGTATGCTAATCTTCCATATTTTTTCATCTTTCTCTCGTGACTTTTCATAATTTTAGCAAATATTTTTTCAGCATCTTTGAATCCATTTGTCAAGACGCTTTGATTTGCTCGTGCCCAGGCTCGATGCATAAATCTATTCCCCTTACTTTTAAATTTTCCATAGTGCATAACCTCATCACCATATTCAACCCAAGCTCCAAAATAACCCCCTCTCGGACCTTTGAATTTCCCTTTTACTCTTGGGCCTACATATCCACCCATATATTTTTTTGAAGCCTTTGTTCTAAAAAAACCAATCGATTCTTTCAATGTTCCTTTTTTAATAAATAGGCCGCCATCTTCTTTAGCTATATCAGCATTTCTTAAACTACTAACCAATCCTTGACTTGGATAGGGAATATCTTTTTTTGCAATAGGAGCTTCTTCTTTCGCAGCTCTTACAAGAGGCTTTGTATTTTCTCTCCAAAACTTGGCCCAAATAGAATCTTCCTCGACTTGTCGGGGAACTTGCCTGAACATTTCCCGAATCTCTTTCATTCCTTCCATCTTCATTGTGACTTGATCACTCATTATCTATTGTCTTTTAATTTTGTTTCTAATTCCAAAAATTGTTCCCTTCCATCAACTTCTTTGATTCCATTAATATAATAATATTTAGAATCATAAAGGATTCTATATGTCCCTAATATTGTGACGCCTAAATTTCTAATGTAAAAAGTTAAATCCGAAGTCTGAACTAACTCTTGAGATTCTTCTTTTCTGTTACTTCTTTTCCAATCTATTTTTGCCCATACAGTGTA
>CAYMMZ010000045.1:0-4395 GCA_964391715.1 Candidatus Woesearchaeota archaeon
CTTTATCGATATCACATCCAAAATTGGATATCTACTATCGATATCAGTTTAAGTTCAAACTAAAACCGACAAAATAATGGGAAAAGGAAGGAAAAAACTTCCGAGCAAATTAAAAAAAATGCAAGGAACAGAAAAAAAATGTCGAGTCATTGAAAATGAAATGAAAGTCGATATTGTTTCGCAAGTTCCCCAGGCTCCTGAATGGTTATCTGAGATAGGTAAACAAGAGTGGCAAAAGGTTACGAATCAATTATTTAACTTAGAAATGCTCCATCAGGTTGACTTAAAATTGATTGAAGCTTATTGCAATGAAATATCTTTATATATTGAATGTGAAATACAACTGAGGCAAGGAAATCGAATCGATGAATTTAAAAGTTCTCAAGGAGATTTATTGAGGCGTCAAGCGAGCCCTTTGATTAAAATGAAAAACGACGCTTTAAATAATTCATTAAAACTTGCTTCACAATTTGGATTGACGCCAGTTGCAAGAGCTTCAATCTCCGCTCCAGTTACGAATAACAATACTCAAATAAATAATTATTTTGACTGATTATTATTTCGACAAAGAAGCCGCTTCAAAGGCTATAAATTTTATCGAGTTGTTTTGTAGTCATACAAAAGGCGAGCTTGCTGGGAAGCCTTTACTTTTAGAAGATTGGCAAAAGAAAATTGTCGGAGATTTATTCGGATGGAAAAACGAATCTGGTCATAGAAAATATCGGACTGCTTATATCCAAGTTCCCAGAAAGAATGGCAAGTCAACTCTTTGCGCTGCTATTGGTTTATATATGTTATTCGCTGATGAAGAAAGAGGAAGCGAAATATATTCGGCTGCTGGAGATAGGTCACAATCTGGAATTGTTCATGAGATAGCAAAGCAAATGATTAACAACAATCCAGAACTTTCAAAAAGAGCAAAGATATTTCGGAACTCAATAACGAATGAATCAAAAGGAAATTTCTATCAAGCGATTTCAAGCGACTCTAAAACAAAACATGGATTCAATGCTAACTGCGTCATCTTCGATGAATTACATACTCAGCCGAATAGAGATTTATGGGACACACTTTTGACATCAACTGGAAGCAGATTACAGCCCCTATGTATATCTATAACAACGGCGGGATATGATCGACAATCTATATGTTGGGAAATTTATAATTATGCAAAACAAGTTAAAGAAGGTATTTTTGAAGATGAGTCTTTTTATTCTGCTATTTATGAATCCGAGTTAGAAGATGATATTACAGATGAAGAAGTTTGGAAAAAAGCGAATCCGAATTATGGAATAAGTTTAAGAAAGGAATACATGAAAAGAGAATCACAAAGGGCAGTTGATGTTCCATCTTATTCCAATAGCTTTCGCCGCCTCATGCTTAATCAATGGACTGACTCTCAGGTAGCATGGATAACTCATAAAGAATGGGAAGCTTGTGAAGGTGAAATTGACATGGATAAATTAAAAGGGAAAGAATGCTGGGCTGGTCTTGACTTAGCTTCAACAAGAGATATTTCAGCCCTTGTTCTTTTATTTAAAGAAGATGAAAAGTTTATTATTGTTCCTTATTTCTTTATTCCAGAAGATAACGCAAGGCAAAGAAGTGAAAGAGATAAGGTTGACTATGTGACTTGGGAAAAACAAGGATATATTAAATTCACAAATGGAGATGTTGCTGATTATAACTTTATAAAAAAAACAATCATGGACTTAGGATTGGAATATAATATTCAAGCTTTGGGTTACGATCGTTGGAATGCAAGTCAGTTAGTGATCGACCTAACGAATGAAGGCGTCCCGATGTCACCCTTTGGTCAGGGATTTCTTAGTATGTCAGCGCCAACAAAAGAATTAGAAAAGGTTATACTTGGAGAACAGATTATTCATGATGGGAATCCAGTGATGAGTTGGGCAATAAATAACATTGCTATTCAAGAAGATCCTGCGGGGAACATCAAACCGAATAAGGCAAAGTCAACAGAAAAGATTGATCCAGTTGTAGCCCTTGTCATGAGTCTTGGAGAATATATGACTGGTGAAGATATAAATAGTGTTTACGATCAGCGAGGACTTTTAATTTTATAATGGAAGATAAAATAATATTAATTTCGGCCGATGGCTTTGTTAGAGAATTTTGGAAACGATCCAAAAAACATAAGACTTTAATTGCCGCTTATGAGGATCTTGAAAGTGACTATCAATCAACTTTTGGAAAAAGAAGATACTCTGATTATAATTCTTTTAGAATTTGTAGAGATCGTAAAACAAAGGAAACAATGTTACACAAAAAAAGATAATTGATTTAGTATAATTGCAAAAACTTATATAGTGGGAATACTGCAATCTATCCAAAACATATTTTCAGGAAAAACAGAAAAGGAAAAAAGGAACATTCAATATTCGATGCCCTTTGGAGCGGCAACACAAATAACACCCGAAAAGGCTTTGACTTTTTCAGCGGTATGGGCGGCAATTAGAATACTATCCGAATCCGTTTCAACCCTTCCAATTAATGTATTTAGAACTCAACCGAATGGAGATAAAATTGTTATCGAGAACGAACTTTCTTATCTTTTAAAATATCAACCGAATGGCTATCAAAATAAAATAACTTTCATTGAAAAGATAATGATGGATCTTTTAACGAATGGGAATAGTTATGTTAAGATAGTTAGAAATAGACTTGGAAGGCCGATTGAATTATTGCCTTTTAAATATGATAATATAAATACTTATATATTAGACGGTAAAGTTTATTATACTGATGAAGATAGTAGTGAAACGATCGAGTCTGAAAATATGCTTCATTTCAAATTGATAACTGGTAGCGATGGAATTACTGGACTTTCTCCAATTGAACAATGTAGAGCGGCAATTGGTTGGTATGGTGACTTGGAAGAATATGGAAGAACATTCTTTAAGAATGGAGCGAAATTGAGCGGAATTTTAAAAACTGATCGAGCACTATCGGAACAAGCGATTGATAGATTAAGAAATAGTTTTAACACAAACTATTCGAGTCTTAGCGGATCGAATCAGACGGCGGTACTTGAAGAAGGACTCTCTTTTCAACCTGTTTCAATAAGTGCGGATCAGGCTCAATTCTTATCAAGTCGACAATTTAGTGTTTCAGAAGTGGCTCGTATCTTCGGGCTTCCCCCGCATCTCCTCAGAGATTTATCGAAATCAAGTTTCAGTAATATCGAGATGCAGAGTCAAGAATTTGTTTCTTATACTCTTATGCCTTACCTAAATAAGATTGAATTAGAGATGGGATTGAAATTATTTAGAAAAAACAATATTGGTAAAGAATATGTTAAATTCAATGTCAATGGTTTACTGAGAGGGAATGTAAAAGATAGAGCTGATTATTACAAGACGGCGATAACTAATGGATGGATGTCAATTAATGAGGTTAGATCTTTTGAGGAAATGAATAAGATTGAAGATGGGGATAAAAACTTTATGCAAATGAACATGACTACCATCGAAAAAATTGGAGAAGATGCCGGCTGAAATATGTAATAACGGTAAATGGAAATGGGGCAAAACTGGGGAATGCAAATATGATTCAAAGGCCGAAGCTGAGGAAGATAACAAAGATTATTATAACGAAACGGGGAAAAATTTACTAACGGAAAAGGAAGGAACTTTTAACATTTGGGATAAAAAATATAATAATATAGATATGGAAAAAAGAATATATAATATAGAAACAAGAGTTGAACAGAAAGAAGATGACAAAGAGGTTGTTGTTGGCTATGGAAGTATTTTTAATTCAAGAAGTGAAAACTTAGGGAATTTTTATGAATACATTTCTCCAGAAGCAATAACACAAGAAACAATTGATCGGTCTGATGTTAGGGCGCTTATTAATCATGACGAATCATTAATTTTAGCAAGGTCAACATCTGGAACTCTACAACTTTCAGTTGATGAAAAAGGACTTCGTTATTCCTTCGATATTCCTGAAACTTCTTATGGGAAGGATCTGGCAATAAATATGAAGAATGGCAATATCAATCAGTCAAGTTTTGCCTTCACAATTGCAGAAAATGGAGATGAATGGAGCACTGATGAAGATGGAAATGATATTAGAACAATTACAAAGATCGATCGTCTTTATGATGTGAGTCCAGTATCTTTCCCTGCATACCAACAAGCTGAGTCTGATTTGGTTATTGCACAAAGGGGACTCGCTTGTTATAAAGAAACACAAAGAAAAGAAGATGAAGAAAATGATTTAGTTGCGCGTTCGTTGGCAAAACTAAAAATCGAATTAGTTAAACGAAAATAAATTTTAAAAAAATAATAAAATGAAATCAAGTATTGAATTAAAAGAACTGAGATCGGATGTTATTTCTAAGCTAGAAGTTATCAAAGAAACTTGCCA
>CAYMMZ010000046.1:0-4230 GCA_964391715.1 Candidatus Woesearchaeota archaeon
AGTTCTTAAGGGTAAGCAGGTGATGAATGATTTTGTTCCGAAGTCTTTTTCCTTGAAGGAGCATAAGGGAGAGATTTCGAATATTGATGAGGCGGCGATTGAGAATATAGCGAAGCAGGTGATTGATGAGAACGCTCATGTGGTTGGGGAGTATAAGGCTGGAAAGGATGCTAGTTTGAATTATTTGATTGGGCAGGTTATGAAACACTCTGAAAGAAGAGCCGACTATCGGGAAGCGACTAGGATACTTAAGGAGCTTCTTGGGGGCGATTGATGCGAAGAGGTTGCTGAGTGAGAGACGGGCTGATTGTGAGGTTGCGACTGGAACGATTAAATGATTGTTGAGTGAGGATTGATAGGGCTGTTGGGCGGGGATTAGGAATATATATAAACTAATGTTACATAAAGTGAATATGGATAGAAAGATGGAGTTAGATATTGTATTAATACCTGAAGGGACTGGAGAATCTAAGACTTATAGTATTTATTCTATACAGGTTCCAAATGTAGTTACACAAGGAGAAACAATAGAAGAAGCTAAAGAAATGCTTAAGGAAGCTTTGGAGTTGTATTTTGAAGAAGTTCCTAAAGAGAGGGAGAATTTAGTTTCTATAGAAAGGAAAGAGAATTCGGTTCCGTTAATCTCGAGGATTTTGTTTTAGAATAATTCTTCTATTTTTTTAGTGTCAATTCCAACTTCCTTTAATTCTCTTAGGAGATTATTCCTAACAGCATTACTCAGTTCTTTTTTATTTGGAATTATAATGGGCCTCATTAGTGGAGGATTTCGATTTATGGAAATGTGACTTCCCCTAAATCTTTTTATTTCAAATCCCTCTTTGTGCAATATATTCATTATTTTTTGAACGATTGGCTTAAGATTGTATTTCATAAACTTCCGAAGAGATTAAGATTATTGGAGGAAATTAAACATGATAACAAATAAATCTTATAAACAAATCATGAGGTTATTAGGAATTATTTATGATTCTAAAAACCCTCAAAAAGCATTTCAAGATGCTACAAAAATATTTGGAGAAAATTTTATTTCTGCCTTCTTTTTTGCTAAAGAGATTAAAGGGTACATAGGACATTTACAAAGTCCCGATAGATTGACCCTGACTTCTGAGGGTCTTAAGGCAATACAAGAATATAGAAGAGAACAACAACAATCTAATTTTAATAAAATGATTGCCTTCACAGGTTCTATATTGGCCTTGATTGGGATTTATAATTTTCTATATAAGTTAGTCTTACAAGAAGTAGAGCCTTTTATTTTTTGGAGCATCTCCATCATTTTTTTAATTTTGATGGTTCTATGCATTGGTCCATTATCGGCTTTTGTTATTGATTATTATAGGGAATGAATTTTAGAAAAGCAGGTGTAACGAAAAACCCACTAAAAATTAATTAATCTAACAAGAATCCTGTTTAAGTAAATTATCGTTTTCAGTATCGTTGGGTTCGGTTCTTACATATTTTGTTTCCCCTCTTTTAACTTCAATTAGATATACTCTTTGATTATTGTTTGAAACGAAAAATTTTTCGCCGCCTTTAATTCTATCGTATATTTGGGCAGGAGTATACTTATTTGTGCCTCCTCCTTGAGCGAGAATTCCGATAGATTTTATGCGACGACAATCCCTAAAATATGAGCTTTTGTCTAAATCCACACATTTTATTTGAAAATCCATTTTATTTTTGTTCTCCTTTAATTTAGTTATTTGTTCCAATACCTATTAATACAATTCCGATTATTGATATGATTAATTTTGAGAAAAAACCTATCGGAGTAAACCACGGACCAATGATTAGAACTATGCCTCCTAAAACAGTCATCGCCTCCCCTGATAAAGTGTTTGTATTATGAACATTCCCTGGCATCTTCAAGCTAAAAATCCCAAGTATTTAATTATTCTAAAACCATAGTAAAATTCTTCAAATGTTAATCCTGTTATTGAGATTAAAGTAAGGAATGGCCAATTTGCAATAGCCAAACTAATAGTTTTTTGAACATTTCCAACGATATTTTGTATGGCTCCAATAATTATATTTATCATCTAAGCAGCCTCCGTTTATGCCGAACCTTAGCGACAACCCTATCATAACTTCTGCCGACAGGCTTAAGGGTTACAACCTTTCCTTGGATTTTTCTTTTCATTTGGTCTCTTTGCTTCTTTCCTTGGGCGGTATTTATTTCTGCTCCATTCATTCCAGCAATTCTAACTCTATTTGTTCCTTGTACTTTTGTGTAGGTTTCAAATGTGTCTTTGTCTATTACTCTTTTTACTTTTCGTCTGATAGTCATGTCAAATCAATATAGGATTACTATTTAAATCTTCCTATTTGTTACTTAGTCTAAATATCCTAACTATCTAATCTAAAGAGGGGTGACAAAAGTTTTATAAACACTTTCCCACTTTAGAACACATGAAAAAAGTGGGGGCTCATAAACGAATTCGTAGAACTCCTGAAGAGATTAGGGAAGCAATTCTTGAAGTGTTAATTGAAGGACCAAAGACTATTGATGAAATAGTTATAGAGACAAAATCACATTTTCCTGTGACTAAAGACTTTATAGGTAAATTAACTATTGAAGGAGAAATAATAGAATCTCGCTCTGAGAAAAACCAAAAGATTTATTTGAGAAAAGATTATCCTGTTTTCTATAGAATTCCTATTTCAAAAATCCAACGGGATAAAACTTTAGCAATTCTAAGGGCGATAGTAGAAGAATATAGAATTCAACATGGAGAAGAATCTAAATTTCCTTTTAAAACGGTTATTCAGAAGATTGCAGTGGATTATATTGAAGAGAATGACCCCTCATTGCCTGTTATGAATTTTAAGTTTGGAAAGATTTGTTGTTTAGCTTATGATGAGAACATACATTCAATTTATAATTTTACAAATAATCTCTCAAGAGAAGAGATGGAGAAGATTAAGGAAAGTGTAAATAAATTTATTGGAAAAAATGCTACACAGGCAAAAATATTTCAATATAAGCAAAAGGGAATGAGATTTTACGAACTAAAGGAAGAAATTCTAGATTTATTTTTTAATGCGAAAGAAAAATCCGAAGAGCTATCAAAAAACCTAATTGAATGGTCCATCCATTATCCTGATGAACTTGAATCCACTTATCATTTATTTGACACCTTTATTTATTGTGCTACAAATATTTTAAGATTAAAAAAACTAGATGATGAAAAGATTAAACAATTAAAGGAATTATTTGATGGCTTATGGAATATATTGTCTATTGATTACTTTTTCGAAAGTGCAAGTAGATTTATCCAACCAGAGAAAAAAAGTTTGTTTGAAGAGATACAAAAAGAGACTATTTTGCAAGAATTATTTAACATGGAGATGGTTCTTGGGGATTTAAAAACTGAGGTTGATATGATTCCTTCTAAAGATTTTAAAGAAATAGACATGGACAATAAAACCGCAAAGCTACTGCATTTATTGTTGGAGGATTAGATGGATAATTTTTTGGATACTTGTGTTATTGTTGCGAGTTTTGATACTGCAGAAAGTCATCATAAGGTAGCAAGGGAATTTATAAAAGAAAGTGATAATTTTCTAATTGCAAAATATCAAAAAGACCCCGAGATTATTTGGTTATTTAAACGAAAGAAAAGAATTGTGATTAGTGTTCTAAGGTCTATGACAAATGAAAAAATAGATGTTTTAGGCTCTTATGATTTAAAGAAAGAATTAAGAAGATTACTCCAAAAATATTCTTTAGAAAATCCAACTTTGAAAAATTTAAAGAGTTTATTGCTAATCTTAAATTATCTTGAAAGAGAGGTGAGAAATTTTGTTAACACTAAGGTTAAAAAAATAATTCCAAATTGCGAGGATAGAAAATTAATTAAAAGTTTAGAAATTGCAAATATTCCTGATGCAAAAATAATTGCTTCTGCCCTCGTTGAACATCAAGACAATCCGCTAATCCTGAATACATTAGATAAAAAGGACTGGGAAAAGAAGAAGATTAAAAGGGCTTGTTATAGAAATGATTTAGTTATTCCAAGAATTAATTATATTTAGAGATTTTTGAAAGTTCCTTCACAATCTCAACCTCAGCCAAAGTATCCATCTCACAATATTTCTCCAAAGCTTCCCTAACTTTCAAAATCTCCTCATCAGAAACATCCTCTAGGAATGTGATTCTTTCCCATTCATGGCTTGCTAGGTCTCCTTTACCAATATCCAAATCTTTGT
>CAYMMZ010000047.1:0-3856 GCA_964391715.1 Candidatus Woesearchaeota archaeon
TGTTTGTTGATTAGAACATATGTTTTGTAAGATAGATTTATTTTTAAGTGGGTTTTTCTTGTTGAATTGATGGTGGAAGATGAACAAGTAAATGAAGAAAAAGAGTGGTCTTCTGATACTAGCCAAGATGATTTTTTGAATGATGCTAAGTCTTTTTTTGAATCAAATAGGGAAGAGATTGGAAAAACTATCAAACAAGGTGTAAAAGTTGTGGGGATTGATTTTGATGACTTCTCTGCCCATTCTCCCTCTCTTGCAGAACATTTAATTGAAAAGCCTGAGGAAACCATCCAGTTACTGGAAGTGGCACTCGAAGAGCTTGAGTGGGCTCCTAATGATGCTCGTGCTCGGTTTTCTAGTATTACTCCAACACAGGAGACTTATATTCGAGATATTCGGGCGAAGCATTTGGCACATTTTATTGGAATTGAAGGTATTGTCAGGCAAGCATCTGAAGTTCGCCCGCAAGTTACAAATGCGAAGTTTGAGTGTCCATCTTGTGGGACGATTATTTCTGTTTTGCAAATTGATAAGAAGTTTAAGGAGCCAAGTCGGTGTTCTTGTGGTCGGAGAGGAGGATTTAAGGAAATTTCTAAGGATATGGTTGATGCGCAGGTTTTGACTGTGGAAGAAGTCTCGGATAATCTTCGAGGTGGGGAGCAGCCTAAGAGGATGACGATTTTTTTAAAGGAAGATTTGGTTGACCCTATGATGGAGATTCGAACAACTCCTGGTAGCCGTGTTAAGATTCTTGGTGTTTTGAAAGAAATTGCGCTTTCTTCTTCTTCTGGAGCGATACTTACTCGTTTTGATTTGGCGATTGAGGCGAATAATATTATTCCAATGGAAGAGAGTTATGAAGAGATTAATATTGATGAGGAGGAAGAGAGGGTGATTCGTGAATTGGCTGCGGACCCTGAGTTGTTAAATAAGATGGTTCGAAGTATTGCGCCTTCGATTTGGGGGCATCAAAATGTTAAGAAGGCTCTTGCATTGCAATTGTTTGGGGGGGTGAAGAAAAAGCGAAGTGATGGGACTGATATGAGAGGGGATGTTCATGTTCTTCTTGTTGGAGACCCGGGTGTTGCGAAGTCTGTGATGCTTTCTTTTATTTCTAGTGTGGCTCCAAAGGCGCGGTATGTTTCTGGTAAATCTTCTACTGGTGCTGGACTTACTGCGACTGTTGTGAAGGATGAAATTTTGAAGGGTTGGGGACTAGAAGCTGGTGCGATGGTTTTGGCTAACAAGGGGATTGTTTGTATTGATGAGTTTGATAAGATGGATGAGGAAGACCGGTCGACGATGCATGAGGCGATGGAACAACAGACAGTTACGATTTCTAAGGCGACTGTTCAAGCAACTCTTCGTTCTCAGACTTCAGTTCTTGCGGCGGCGAATCCTAAGTTTGGTCGGTTTGACCCTACGCAGTCTATTCCTAAACAAGTGAATTTGGTTCCAAGTCTTCTTTCTCGTTTTGACGCGATTTTTATTATGAGAGATATTCCAAGTAAGGATAGGGATGATTCTATTGCTATGCATGTTTTGGCGGAGCATAAGCAAAATGTAACGCACGATGTGATTGATAAGGAGCTTCTTAGAAAATATATTAGCTATTCAAAGCAGAAATATAACCCTGTTTTGACTGATGAGGCAATTGAAGAGATGAGGCAGTTTTATGTTGGTCTTCGGAATCAACCCCAGCTTGGGGATAGTCCGAATAGACCGATTCCGATTGGTGCTCGGCAGTTGGAGGCGTTGGTTCGTTTGGCTGAGGCTCATGCTCGGATGAAGTTGAAGAAGTCTGTCGATAAAGAGGATGCTCAGATTGCGATTGAGCTGGTTAAGGGGTATCTTATGCAAGTCGGGTATGATGAGGAGACAAAAACTATTGATATTGATAAGATTTCTGGGAATCCTGCCTCGCAGAGGAATAAGATTGGAATTGTGAAGGATGCAATTGAAGGGCTTGAGAATAAATTGGGGAAGTTGATTCCCTTGGAAGAAGTCAATAAAGCATTGGAAGGCAAGATGGATGAAGCAGAAGTTGATGAAGTTGTTGGGAAGTTGTTGAAAGCAGGGGACTTGTTTCGGCCGAAAAGAGGGTATATTCAGCGGATGTAGTGGGATGGTGGTTGGAGAAATATACTCACAAAAATTGAACCCTAATGACCCTCACCTTCCTGTAATGAAGATGATTAATGATAATGCTAATTATATCCATGACCAAACTAGGCAGGATAAAGCTCGAATGATGGGGATTGGAGGGTATTGTATCTCTTTATTTTTAACTGCGCTTTTTTCTTTATTTGTTAATTTAATTGCTCTACTTTTACTCGCTAATGTTTTGATGGGAATTTTGATAATCTTTGCAAGAGATTACAAGAAACGTAGAAAGCGATTCTGGGAGAATCGGAAAGTAGTTAAGAAGGATTTTAAGAGTTGGGGAATGGAGTGGCGAGATTGATGAATCCTTAATGAATTTAGATAAATTTTTAAGGATGTTAATTATGGAATTTTATGGTTCAAGGAAACATGATTAAAGGAAGGATAGCAGAGACAATCGTTAGATGCCTGTTTGAAGATTTAGGTTTTGAAGTTATTCCCTATGGTTATGAGAATACCTGTCCAACTTTGGTAAACAGGGACAAGCTTATTGTTGGAGATGTTAGGAATCATATAAGAAAAGCTCCGGACTTTATTGTAGTGGATAAAGAAGATAATGCGAACTTTGTTGAAGTAAAATTTAGAGCAGATGGAAATTATAAAAGAGATGCAGATTATCCTTTCAGAGATTGTTATATTATCCTTCTTACTAAAGAATATATCGGGATAGAGCAATATAAGAATCTTTATGATGAAGCTAGTTTAACGGGTCTAAACTTTATGGCTCCCACCATGGGGACATTTGGGAGTTTGCCTGACTCCCCCATCTTTAAGGAATGTGATTTGAATGTAGTTAGAGATTATAGAAAATTGTTAATCAAGTATATGGGAGATGAGGTCTAACTCAACCTCAACAATTCTTATAAACCCTGGACTTCTTTTCTTAAAACATGGAGCAGACTACAACTGGAACGGAGGCTGGAGGAAATACTGAGATTCGGAAGAGGAACATTGCTTTCAAACTTCGTATTGGAGATATCTTGAAAGGTAAGCCTTTTATGGACGATACTGCGAAGTTTTTATTTTTAGAACTTGGGGAGAAAAAGGTTGTTCGTGTAAATATTCTTGCGAATTGTGTTGATAAGTTTGTTCAAGATGGTGAGAAAAAATATGCGACCCTTACAGTAGATGATGCTTCTGGGCAGATTCGGTTGAAGGCTTTTGGAGATGACATTAGTATTATTACTGAAATTATGCAAGGAGATACTTTGCAGATTATTGGAAATGTTAGGGAATGGAATGGTGACCTTTATGTGATTCCTGAGATTGTAAAGAAAGTTGATCCTCAGTGGTTATTAGTCAGGAAGCTGGAGATTCAGAATAACCGAAAAGATATTCCTCAGGATGAGAATTCTGCCTTGAAAGATTTGGTTATGCAAAAAATTAAGGATGCTGAAACTGATGGGGGGATTGACGTTGATACTTTAATTATGGATACAGAAGCTAGTCCGGATTCTATTAACTTAGAGATTAAAAAACTCTTAGAAGAGGGATTGATTTATGAACCGAGACCTGGAAGGTTGAGGTATTTGGGTTGAGTGGTTTTTTTGAAGGTTTATGGCTTATATGGTTTAGCGAGAACGCTTGACTTCGTCTAAGCATTCTCTTGATTGGGGAATTTAGTAATGTGTTGTTGGTTTCTGGTGAGTTGTTCTGCTTGATTTATGTTTGGAGAATGGAGGGTTCATGTTGG
>CAYMMZ010000048.1:0-1920 GCA_964391715.1 Candidatus Woesearchaeota archaeon
ACTTAGCGTTCTGGACTTCTGATTGTTTGACTATATTTTAACACATTCAACAAAGGACTGTCAAGACAATCATGCATATATAACAAAACCATTTGTTTCTTTTTTAGCTTTTCCCTTTGCTCTTAAACCTATTACAGTATTTTTCTTATCTAAAAATCTTAGGTCATGTTCATCCCCATCAATAACTTTCCAACTTGTTGACACACCTTTAGGCTTAAAGATTTTAGGAATTATACTGTGGAAAACAACAGCAACATTATCATATTTTCTCATAGCTTGTAAAAATTTTCTATGATAAACAGGATTTGCTTCGCTGTAAGACCAAATCAATTTATAATTTGGAATATATTCTACTTTTCTACTAGGAATTTTAGTATAATCATAAAACATTACATCAGGGAATAATTCAAAAACAGTTTTACCATCTTTAAAAATTTGATTTTCCCATAAAATATCTGAAGTTCCATTTAACCTAATCGCAGGTTTTTTACCTTTGACATAGCAGTATCCTACAAACTTTTTAATATCGGCAAGTAATAACTTTTTAAATATGTCAGGCTGTTCGATAAATAAACGACTTCTACGATAACGTGCTTGTTGAATGACGTTGGTTTCTTCATACTCCCCATTTAAAGATTTTTTAAATATGCCACCTCTTCCGGCAGTATTCAAACAACTATCTTCACATCCAGCTATTTTTGAAAAAGGACAAAAGTTTTTACCTGACATTTTAGCCGGAGACAAATGTAAAACTATAGATAAATAATTATCTTTTGTTTTTTGAGTTTTTGGATTGTTAAAAGTAAATAAATTAAAATTCATAATTAACCCCTAGAAAGAATGTGACTAAATTACTTTTAAACCAAGATTTACATTTAGCCACATTCAAAATGATTTAAGTGTTGTTAGACATTAAACCAGTATTATTGCTTCGTTCCATTCGAACTACTCTAAAAGCACTAAGCATATCGTTATTTATTACAAAATCTTCAGGAACTTCTAAGATTTGCATAGTTGGATTAGCTGTATCAATACCCAAAAGTCTTTTAAACCATAAAGGTTTTTCAGGCGATTTCAATTGCTCATAAAGAGAAACTTTACCATAGTGAGTACCTTTAAAAGTTTTTCCTTTTGTAGATTCAAATCTATCTTCAAATTTTCTAACTCTTGCGATTGAAACACCATAGCTGTTGCAAAGATTCCAAAAAGTTTGTACAGTTTCGGGCGCTCGTGAAATGGACTTTGTGGTGTCCGAACCATTTATAGAATAAGTATTCATAATTCTCCTGAAATAATTTTACTTATAAGTGATTCAAGTTCTTTAAGGTCTGAATCAGTCACCTTATCATTTTGATAATGATTTTTATGGTTGATTGATTGTGGGCTATCATAAACCCCATTCTCTTTTATATCATTATCTAAATATTCTTCTAAATCAAATTCCATCAGTTTTCCCCTTTGGACTTGCTAGGTTTGATATGCATTTTAGCATACTCTAACCCAACAAGTCAAGCCAATCGTAGGCGTTTTATGATATATTAAGTTATTAAAAATATATCTAATTCAGAACCATTGACTAAAATTTGTTCGTCATTTTCAGTCAACATCCTAACCCAACAATTAAAATCAAAATTTTCTAAATCATTTGGATTATCGCCTTTTTCGTTATCAATTATATTTGCTTTTATAAAAAGTCCTGATTCGTCATCTTCGACTAATGCATATTTGCATATCTTGCTGATATTTAACATAATTTTCTCCTGTGAAAAATTATTTGATTTGTAAAATTTGATACCTTGCAGTATCATAATTTCGGTTAAGTGGCTTAATAGCCAAAATTTTAGAACCTTTACGATATGTTTTGAACACATCTTCCTTGAACCCTAAATTCTCAAAAAATCTATATTTTAGTTCTTGTTT
>CAYMMZ010000048.1:2020-3723 GCA_964391715.1 Candidatus Woesearchaeota archaeon
CATGACATTCTCCTGTTGCAAAGCAAGTGGCATCATTGCCAAATGCCCAGACATCATACTCCAACTGGCATTTTCCTGTCAAGGAATTTCAACACAATCACCAGCGATTTATGATTTAATAATCATTCTCCTACCACGAAATAACTTTATGCCATAAATTATCATGTTATCGCATACTCCTATTGCAAAATAAATTTATGTTATAAATCATCGTGTTATCGCATACTCCTCTCGCAAAATAACCTTATGTCATAAATGATTTTAAAGTTCGTGATTTATAAATTCTTTATAAAGGATTGTGTCAATTCAATTTGACTGCAAGATTATGGTTTGATATATTGCCCTCAATTCGTGCAATTAAGCCGAAGAGAAACAAAGGAAAAATATTATGAAAAATAATAATGATTATGGCTCAATTTCAAACAGGCGGAGAGCCACGCCAAAACAGCTAAAAAATATCGTCACTGCTTGTAGCAAAGCATCGAACCTTCCAAAAGGGGCAACGTGGACGATTGTTTGGCACTCTCTAAAAGCACTTTGGAACGGCAACAATGACGTATATTTCAAAGGCTTTTCTAAAGCCCACGCCAAAGGGGAAACATACGAAGTACCGAACGGGAAAAGTGTGACCCATGGGGATGCGAACAAAGCAATGGAAGCCTACAAAGCCGGAAAGGAATATAAAATTCCCGTACGTTTTTTGAAAGCGATTAAAGCGGAACTTGCTGAGAGGGCTGAAGCATGAAAATACGAAAAAGAAGCTTAATATCTGGCAAAATTTCGGAAATGAATATTGATGTAAATAGAGATTTATACGTCATGTGGGAATCTTCACCAGTTGAAACACGCCCACACGTTCAAAATGCTTTCCCGATGCTGACACCGGATGAAAGAGAATTCATTTTAACCGGTGTGACTCCAGAGGAATGGAAAGACTTATTTTTTGAGCATAATTTCATTCTAGGGAGTCAGTCTTAGCCCCACAAAAAAACATTCGTTTTAAAAGCCCTTACATTCCCGTAGGGGCTTTTTTTTATGTTCGACATATCATCCCCCAGGGGAATCCAAAAAGCCCTTAAAAGTGAAACGGCAGCATAAGCCCTAAATGTCCTTAAAATTTCACAGCCTCCAACCTGTAAAAAATCCTAGTCACGAAGCAATGGCCTCTAAAATTTAGAGAGCCTCCAAAATACCTACACCCAGACACCACCAAAAAGGCTACTTAACAATCACCACCAAAAACGCCACACAAGGGGCTTAATTTGCCGTTTTAAGCCTTTGGAGTGATATAGCCATACATACCCACACCGGAGGTTGTAAAAAGTCTTAAATCGTTGATGACTAACAAAATATGCAAAATCCTTTGGTGTTTTCTCTTATATTTTTCCCGCATAAATTCCACATTTTAACTGTAAATTTCACATCAAAAATTCTACAGGCTTCAGAGACTAAAAAAGGGACATAAAAAGACTCAAAAAACTTGTCGGAGTCTGTGAAGTTTTCAGAGATTTAAAAAGGCTCTATAAATTATATAGGGTAGGCAGGATGACCACCCCCCGTGGGGTATATATATGCACATGCTCGTACATTTTTAAGAATTTTGAAGTGTTAAGCAGTTACTACAAAGGACTTGTAGGCTAGGAAATTGGGGTAGGTATTCAACCCCCTGCCACACAAGGGTTATTGTACACTCTAGAATCCAT
>CAYMMZ010000049.1:0-3709 GCA_964391715.1 Candidatus Woesearchaeota archaeon
AAATATTGAATATCATGATTGTGAGGAAGTTAGAACTTCTAGTGCGGTTAAAATAGCCCTTTCTAAACACAAAAAATCTCTTGAAGGGAAGATTGAATAATCCTCTAAATCAGAGAAAATTCGCGCAAATCATTCGCCCACAGCGCTGCTTCTTCGAGGATGGGCATAGCTTGAATCTACCCATAATTTGCATCTCGTAAAAATATTATAGAATTTTGTTTTACTCGAAGCGAATTCCTCGCCCGCAGCAACTGCTTGTTCTATGGGCATAGCCTGAATCTACTCAAAAATTACTCTTGCATATATTCGTTATTGGCAAGAGCAATTTCTTCGCCCGCAGCAACTGCTTGTTCTATGGGCTCAGCAGGAATCGAACCCGCAGCTGCCGGGTTGGAGCCGGCCATTTTACCATTAAACTATGAACCCTATGATTTCTGATAGAATTTTATACTTTTAAACCTAATTAAATTGATACTTTAAACCATTCGTTTAATCGCTTCAATCTCTTTTGAAGAAATTGCTGATCCTTTGAATTTTACTCCATAAAGAAGAGCATCGAGGAGTTGTTTGTCTTTTTTTATTCCTAGTAAATCTTTTTTGTAGGCGATGTAGACTAGTTCTGCTGAACGAATGAATTTGTATTTTCTAAAATCTTTTAGAAGAGAGAGTTCTGGGTCCAATTCTACATGTAGTTTTCTCTCCATTAATTTTTCTAGATTTTGTGGGGCTTCTGTTAGGAGTCGTGTTGTTCTTTCGTCTATGATTATGACATTGTCTGCTCCACAGAGATTTGAAAAAGCTAAACATGCAGCTTCTCCTTCATGAATAATTTTAATTTTTTCTCCTGTTTGTTTTGTACGTATAACTCCATTTGTTGTTTTTAGAATTTTTTTTATCTCTTGGTCTAACTTATTGTCGGGGACGATTTTGGTAGAGAGTTTGAAGATTCCTTTATCAAGTAAATTTTTTATCTGGATTGCCTCCAACTTGTATTTTTTTATTTTCATTGGCCTATCTATGACCTCGCTTTTTACAGAAGGCGTTATAATAAACTCTCCGTCAAAAACCTCCTTTAATTTTTCAATCATTGGAAGGAGTCCGTTCATGGTTAAGGAGATGATTGGTCCAGAATCAAATATTAGGTATTTCATCCGAAAATATCCTCGGCGATTTTGATTCTTTTGCTGACAGGCATGCTGATGGAGATGCTTGCATCTGAAAGGGAAGATTGTCCTATGTATGAAGCTAAGTCCCATAGGCTGATACCTAAGATTTCTGCTGTTTTTTCTGATGAGAGTCCGTGTTCATATAATTTGAATGCTTTGTTGATTTCTGCTTTCTTGAATATATCTTTGATATACCTACTTAGGTTTCCTGAGATTTTGTTAAGTGAATTTCTTATTTTTCCTAAATAAACTCTGCAGGTTTTTACATTGTCTTTTTCCAGGCATTGTGTTGCCTGAGAGAGGTTCTTTGTTATGGAGCCATAGAACTCCTTCCATCCTTCCATTTCCCTGTAATGTTCTCTCTCTATGATTTTTCCTAGAGAATAGACTAAGACTGCGACGATTACATTATCTGCGTCTTGAGTAATTGTTGCTGACCTAATTGTTTTATCAGATAATTTTTTTAACTCGTGTGAATTTCCTTCCTCTAATAATCTTTTTGTTTCTTTTAGAACTCTTAAGATATTCCCTGCCTCTTTCATTTTTGGATAAGGGAAGGAAGTTATATAAATCTTCTTAACGATTTTGTTTTATGGAAATATTGCTTGATACAAATTTTGTTTTGACTTGTGTTAAACAGAATATATACTTTGATAGCTTGGCTGATGAGTTGTTTGATGAGAAAATTGATTGGATTGTTCCCCAAGAAGTTTTGAATGAATTGGGACAGCTCAAAGACAGGGAAGGTGTTAGGGTTTCTGATAAAAAGGCTGCAGAGATTAGTTTTAAGATTTTGCAAGGGATTGGTGCGAAGATTGTTGAGTTGGGTGGAAAGAATCCTAATGTGGATATAAGGATAGTAAACTATATTCTTGGAAAGGACATTGTTTTGGCTACTTTAGATAAGAAGTTAAAAGAACGGGTTAATAACAAGATTTTGACTATAAGGGCTCAGAAGAAATTGGAAATTGTTTAATCAAAACCTTTTTAAATTGAAATTATCTCCATGAATTATGTTCTACGAAGTATTAGTTACTGACCATGTAAGAGTGGAGCCAAATAAATTTGGTATGCCTACTGACGAGGCTGTCAGAGTTCAGTTAGAGGAATCTTATTCTGGGTTTCAAGATAAAGATATTGGAACCGTTGTTGCTGTTTTAGATGTTACAGATGTTAAGGAAGGGATAATCATTCCGGGAGACGGGGCTGCTTACTACGAATCTACTTTCAAATTGATTGTTTTTAGACCAGAACTTCAAGAATTAATTTATGGAACTATTGAAGAGATTACAAATTTTGGAGCTTTTATTGATATGGGAGTTGTTAGGGGAATGATTCATATTAGTCAAACAATGGATGACTTTGTTTCTTTCTCGGATAGTGGAGTTTTGACAGGAAAGGATGGGAAGAAAAATTTGGTTCAAGGAGACCATTGTATTGCGAGAATTGTTGCGATTTCATATAAAGGTGAAGAACCTAAACTTGGATTGACTATGAGGCAACCTGGCCTTGGGAAGCTTGATTGGGTTAAAGCAGATAAAGAAAAGGCTGAGAAGCAAGCTAAACAGGAGGCAGCTATTGCACTCAAAGGTGTACCATCTAAGGATGGCAAGGCTAAGGCTGCAAAGGGGAAGAAATAAGATGGCAACTAAGGAAAAATCATGTTTGAATTGTAAGGCGATTTATGTAGGGGACAAATGCACTAATTGTGGAGAGACTCCATCTAGCGATTCATTTAAAGGAAGAGTTCATATTTTTGATGCGGAAAAATCAGAGATGGCTGACCGAATGAAAATAAATAGTGATGGCGAATTTGCTATTAAATCAAAATAATATGGAATCTAAAATATTGAAGCAAGAAAAGAATCCTTTTTTGAATAGGGAAGAAATTGTTATTGAACTAAGTTCTGAGATTGCTCCAAAGATTGATGAAGTTAAGGAAGCTGTTGGAAAAGATTCTGATTTGACAATTGTTAAAAAGATTAGTTCTAATTTTGGGAAACATGTTTTCTCTGCAGATGTTGTGGTTTATGATAATATTGAAGCTAAGGAAAAGGTTGAAGTTATCCCTAAGAAAGTTCGAAAGAAAATGGCTGAGGAAGCTAAAGCTAAAGAAGAGGCAGATAAGAAGGCTGTGGAAGAGGCTAAAGTGGCTAAAGAAGCTGAATCTCCTGTAGAAGAAACTGCTGAAGCTCAAATAGAAGATGCAAACCCCGAAGAAGGCAAGGAAAAGGCAAGGGAAATTGAAGAAGTGACGCCTGTTGAAGAAGTTAAAGAAGAAGCTCCTGTAGAGAAGCCGGTGGAGGCTAATGAATAATGGCGATTAAGAGTAAGATTAAAGGTAAGAAGAAGCATGTTAACAAGCCTACATCTAAGAAGTATACTAAGTATAAAATTGAAGGGGATAAAATTGTGAGTAAGGCTAAAAGTTGTCCTAGATGTGGTCCGGGAATATTTTTATCTGTTGGAAAAGGGCGTAGCTATTGTGGTAGATGTCATTTCACAGAGTTTGAAAAAAGACAAGTTGAACCAATGTTGGAAGC
>CAYMMZ010000050.1:0-3349 GCA_964391715.1 Candidatus Woesearchaeota archaeon
AACTTCTTCAGCTTAGCGTTGTCTCTAAAATTCTTTAAGAAAATGTTGAGCTCTTTTGATACTGCATTCTTCAGGTCTAATGGATGGAGTTTTTTTGAGGTGAAATCTTTTTCAAGAGTTTCATAGTTTGAATATTCTAAGTTTCCTCCATATTTTTCTGGGCGTTCTATTTTGAACTTTTCTTTTTTGTCTTGTTTTGTTATAAGGATAAAATATTTTAAGAGGGCCATAACTCCATTGTTTGGGTCTCCTGCTATGCAATCTGCTTTGTTTATTTTCTTGGAAACTTCTTTTTCATCATCCATTAAATCTATTTTACTAGAAGCCATAGAAGAGCTCATTTTTTCCCCAACTAGCCCCCTAATTAAAGGATTTAAGAGTTCTATTCTTGCCTTATAGCCTATTTTTGGTAAGAGTTCTCTTGAATATACCATTATCTTTCGTTGATCGTTTCCTCCGAGTTGTGCGTCTACTTTTAAATATTCCTCGTCGAGGGCCTGCATTAGTGGATATATCATTCCTGAGAGTTTTGGATTCTCCACAGTTTTTACAACTTCCGAAGCTGCTTTTTTTGCATCATGAACACTTGAAATGGTGCTTAGTTTTAATAAATCATTGAAATAATTTTTATCTAACTGTAGTTTGCTCCCTTTTACAAATTCTAATTTTGTTGTTGGGACTCCAATTGTTTTTAGAATTGTCTTTATTGCTTCTTCATAATATTTGTAACGCTTTTCTAATTCATCCCAACTTGTTCCGTCAAGGGCTCCATGTAAATCTGCAAGAAGAATCTTTACTTTACATCCAGTATTTAATAAATCTGCTACTTTTAACATCGGGAAAAAATATGCGATTGAGATACTGCTTGTTACTGCGGTTCCCCAATAGATTGAAAATTCTTTTTTAGATTTTAATTTTTCTTTTAGCTCTTCTTCTCCAATTACTTCTTGTAAGTTTCTGGTTATCAAATCAAATCTCTTTTTTGAGTCCATGAACTCCTTAGTGTTTTGAGATATTTAAAGGTTTTTAGTTAATACTTCTCAAAAAATATGCTTTCCTTAGACATTCCTTTATCAATTAATTTTTGGTTAACTTCTTCAACCATTTTAGGGTTTCCACAGATGTAAGCATCGGAGTTGCTTGTATCTATTTCTTCAAGATTTTCTTGGACGTGGCCTGTTTTTCCTTTATAGTTCTCTGTTGGTTTTGAGATTACTTTTATGAATTTGAAGTTTTTGTTTTGGCTTTCTAATTCTTGGAATTCTTCTTCAAAGAGGACTTCATCTTCAAATCTTTCTCCGAATATTAAGGTTAGATTTTTTTCCGTTTCATTTTCTATAAGTTCTTTAATCATGCTCCTAAAAGGGGCTATTCCTGTTCCTGTTCCAATGAAAACTATTTTTTCTTTTTTGCTTTCTTTTATTCCAAAACCCCCCATAGGCCCTTTTAGTTTTAGGACGTCTCCTTCTTTTTTATTCCACAAATGAGAGGTTACACCTCCACTATTTACTAATTTTATTGCAAACTCTATTGTTTTATTTTCTAAAGGCGTGGAAGCTATTGAATAGGGTGCTGTGAACTTTTTCCCATTTTCTTCTAGGATGAATGTTATATATTGTCCTGCCCTAAAATCTATTCCCTTATCTAGTTCTAATTTGAATATTCTTGTATCTTTTGAGATTTCTTCTATGGATTTTATCGTTGCATTATAATCTTCTATTGCCATTACATCTTTTCTAATCTTGCGATTCTTTTACTTAGGGGAGGGTGAGTTTGAAACCATTCTTTTTCTCTTTGAGGTTTTGCGAGGAACAAAGGGGCTACGGCACCAGAGACTTTCATTGGTTTGTTGTCTTGGATTTTTTTTAGTGCGTTGATTAAACCTGTCGGACTTCTTGTAAATTTGACGGCAGAAGAATCCGCAGCGTATTCTCTTTTTCTTGAAATTGCTAGTTGGACTAATGCTACAATTATTGGAGCTAATATTGCAAGAACTATTCCTATTATCATGAAGATTACTCCATTTTTATCTCTGCTATCTCCTCCTCCACCTAGGGAGCTCCAGAAAAGACTTCTTAGAAACATTTGTGCTATTATAGAAATCATCCCAACTAATACTGCGGTTAATGTCATAAACCGAATATCGTAGTTTGCTATGTGGGAAAGTTCATGGGACAATACCCCTTCTAGTTCGTGTTTTGAGAGTTTTGCAAGAGCTCCTGTTGTGACACAGACTACTGCATTTTGTGGGTCCCTCCCACTTGCGAATGCATTTATTTGAGGATTGTCCATAACATAGAGTTTTGGTTTTGGAAGTCCTGATGCAAGGGCTAATCCTTCTACAATATTGTTGTATTCCCTATATTCTGGTCCCGTTGCTCTTTTTGCTTTGACTGAAGCTATAGCTAAATCTGCTGACTTGTAATAGCCTCCTACGACATAGGCTAGAGAGAAGATTGTTCCAAAAATTATGATGAAGAAAAAGTAGTCTCCTCCGAGGGCGAAGCCGATTGTATAGACTAATGCTAGTAAAACTATTAGGACGAGAGTTATTAAGAAGAATGATTGTCTTTTGTTCCTCTTTATTTCTTCATGGAATGAAATTCTATTCATGTGATGTCTAAGAGAGAATGGTTTTTAATTGTTACCTATATTGTAGAATATATATGTTGGGATATATAGTTTGGAAAGGTTATGTTAGAGAATATAGGTTAGAATTCAACTTTAGGAACGGCCTTGGCTTCCTCAGGAATCTGAAGGTATTCTTTCTTTTTGAAGCCGTACATGCCTGCGAACCATTTCCCTGGGATTGTGTGAGTCATAACATTGTAGGACATTATTCCGTCGTTGTAATATTGTCTTGCATAAGCTACTTTGTCTTCTATGGCGGAAAGTTCTTGTTGTAAGTGTAGGAATGTTTCATTGGCTTTTAAGTCTGGATAATTTTCTGCTATTGCGAAGATAGATTTTAAAGCGGATTGTAATTTGTTTCCTGCTTTCATTTTCTTTTCTACATTTCTTGCGTTGACTAGTTCTTTTCTTGCTTCAGTTACTTCTGTGATTATTTTTCTTTCGTGTTTCATGTAGCCTTTTACAGAATTCAAAAGATTTGGGACTAGGTCTGCACGTTTCTTTAGTTGGACATTGATTTGTGCGAGAGAGTTATCTACTTGATGAGATAACCTTACAAACCTATTGTAGTAGATGAAGAAAGTTAATGCAATTACTGCTAAAATTGCTATGATTATCCATGTTGCCATGTTAGAAAATAGGAGGATTGGTTTATAAATATTGCTTTTACATAGATTTAAAAATAGATGTTAACTATCGTTAACATGTACTCTTTACC
>CAYMMZ010000051.1:0-2825 GCA_964391715.1 Candidatus Woesearchaeota archaeon
AGTCACTCACACCTAACCATCTTGCAAAGAAAATTGTCATTAAAAACATGGTTCCAGCACCTAAAAAACGAGCGACTAATGTCCAAAACCCTATTTGCAAAAACTCTTTAGTTGTCATATTTTGGTAAATGTACGATCATTTGGATCACCTGACACAAACCAGTGATTTAATAAACTTGTGATAAAAACCATAGCATAACACCTGTCATCTTGACAAAAAAACAAGATGCTCGATTTTATATAGTAGCTATTGTCTATTTTCTGCTCACTCGTCACTTTATATCTTGATCATAATTTAGAAACCAATCCCAAGTTTTCTCTATGGCATTATCCAAGGTTGTTTCCGGCGAAAAGCCCAATAATTCTTTTGCCAAATCATAATTTGCAAAATTTCTCTCAACTTCTCCAACTCTTTTTGGCTTATGCTGGATCTTGGAATCTGATTTAGGACCTTTTTCAATTATCATAGTTGCTAATTCCTTTACAGATACCTCAACACCACTTGACAAATGTATTGGATTAAACCCTGTAATATTAGAATTGTATGCTAGAACTAAGCCTTTACACAAATCATCAACATACAAAAAATCTCTTGTCGCATCACCATTACCGTAAATAACTATTTCTTTGTTATCCATTACAGCTTTCATAAATGCCGTAACAGCTCCCTTCTTATGCCAACTAATAGGACCAATCACATTTGCAAATCTCAATGCTATAATGTTCATATTGTAAGATGTAGAGAATGATGAGCAATATGCTTCACAACATAATTTTCCTGATCCATAAGGGGAAATCGGTCTTGGTAGCGATTTTTCGTTAACTGGTGGAATAGCATCTCCAATCAATGCACCTCCTGTAGAAGAAAAAACAATCTTTTTTATATTTTGCTTTCTACATTCATCTAGAACGTTAAATGTTCCACGTACATTAATTTCAAAATTCTCTAATGGATTATTCACGGATTCTATAACTGATCCAAAAGCAGCCAAATGAATGACTCCATCAACTCCTATTAACGCCTCTTTAACATCATTAGCATTTCTTATATCACCCTCAAATATCTCAGCGTTATTTAACCCTATAAACTCAGGCCTACCTTTTGAAAAATTGTCCAAAATACGGACTTCATACCCCTCTTTTTCCAAAACTGGAATTAAATTGGCACCAATAAATCCACATCCGCCAGTTACTAATACTTTCAATTTTCTACTCATTGTTATTTTTTATTCCAATACGAGGTGCATAATATCTTTGACATGTCGCAATTGCTGGCATATTTTTTTGCCACCTCGCTCACCTCATCAAGCAACCCTCCTTCAAGAGTAGTCGGCTCCAATCCTAAATCTAAAAAACACTGGTTTTCTACATGAAGGTCATTCTCTGCATCTTCATTCCTTGGGTTATCTATATAATTAACATCAACTTTAGTTTTTTCAGAAATCATATTTGCAAGATCTCTTACAGTGTGGGTTTCTGTCATCTGATTAAAAATCATAACTCTTTCTCCAATTTTAGGAGGATTTTTCAAAGCAATCTCTATACATCGGACAGTGTCTTTAATATGAATAAACGCTCTAGTTTGTCCACCTGTTCCATGCACAGTCAATGGATGGCCGATCGCAGCCTGCATCAAAAATCTATTTAGAACAGTTCCATAATCACCATCATAATCGAATCTATTGATTAATCTTTCATCTAAAGATGTTTCATCAGTATCGGTTCCCCATACAATTCCCTGATGTAAATCAGTAACTCTCAGCAAGTCATTTGAATTGTAAAATGCAAACATTAGAGCGTCTTGTGTTTTTGTCATGTGATAAATACTGCCAGGATTTGCTGGATACAATATCTCTTTTTTAATGATTTCGCCTGAATCTGTATCCATCTTAACAGTTAAATAACCTTCAGGTATTTTCATGCCTGCTGTGCCATAACCATACACCCCCATAGTTCCTAAATGAACAACATGTGTGTTTAATCCTGACTCTACGATTGCAGCTAAAATATTATTGGTTGCATTTAAATTATTATCTACAGTGTATCTTTTTCCTTTTGAACCCTTCATAGAATAGGGTGCCGCCCTTTGCTCGGCAAAGTGAACCACTGAATCTGGCTCAAAATCATCAAAAAGTGCAAGAAGCTGTGAATAATTCTTAGATACATCAAAATTATGAAAACCTATATCTTTCCCTGTAACCTCATTCCAGGCTTTAATTCTTTCCCCTATTGGTCGAATGGGAGTCAATGACCAGCATTCCAACTCTAAATCTATCTTTCTTCTAGATAAGTTATCTACAATAACCACATCATGTCCTTGTTTAGATAAATACAAAGCCGTTGGCCATCCACAAAAACCATCACCACCAAATACTATTATTTTCATAACCACTCCTTTATTAATTAAACTATTTTTTATTAAGTCACTATAAACCACTGATTCAATAAGTCTTCTTTATTGTATTCATGTTTTGAATACTTTCCATTTTCATACTTTTGTATATTTTTACCCGACTCACTAATCACTGCATGCGCAGCCCCAGTATCCCACTCCATAGTCGGGCCAAGTCTTGGATATATATCGGCCTCTCCCTCTGCAACCAAACAAATCTTTAAAGAGCTTCCAATTGAGATTAATTCTTTTTCTTTTTGTGTATCTATTGCATCGATAAATGCTTGCGTCCCATCTGACATGTGTGATCGACTGGCAACGATCTTATAGGTATTACGTTGATCCTCTGTTTTAAGAGGAAGTTTTTTCCCGTCTTTAAATGCACCTTCGCCTTGCTTTGCCCAGTAACATATATCTAACGCTGGGGCATAGA
>CAYMMZ010000052.1:0-2624 GCA_964391715.1 Candidatus Woesearchaeota archaeon
TTTCTGATATTTTTTAACTACGAGTTTCCTTTGACGTTCTTCAATGATTGAATCGTAAGTCAATAATACCATCCCTTTGTTATTTTTACAAATTGTGCTTTACAAGCTCTGAATCTGCATCTGTTATGATCAACAATTTTATCTTTACACATACTACAGAGAGTTCTTTTTCTACTCATCCCCTCTCTCTCCTTGCCTTCAATATCCTAACAAACTCATCCAAATCAAAATTCTTGTAAGCCTCAATCTTTGTTATCAATCCATGATGAATCGGATTTGTAACATAAGTAAAATCTTCAGGATTACCATTTACTCTTTCTTCTAAATGTTTAAAATATGCTAAATCTCCTTTGGCTCCTTTCTTGTAAAATCTTCTTCTATCTCTTTCATCTTTGTAACCTATATGATGGAAAACCATCCCCTTTGGATGTGTTTTTACTCCTGTAACCTGACACTTACCATCAAAGAATTTCTCTGCAAGGTTTTGTTTGATGGAACGGATGATATCACGAGTTGTCATTTTTTCTCTCCCCATTGATTAGCCATAGCATCAGCAATACCTTGAAATGTTCTACTTCTTGCTATTGAAGTTCTAGGAGTTTGATACCACCCCTTAGTATATCTATGTCCGTTCTTTGTTGTAATGTATGTGAGTTCTACCTCATTGGTTTTCTGTAACTCAGGTAATCCTTTCAACCATAGACAGGTTTTCTTAGAGTGATCGTGTCCATGATGATAAGGCTGAATTATCTGAGTGTATTTTGGTAATCCTGCTGCTTTAGAAGGAACAGGATTTTCAATGCAAATTTTAGGAATATCTGCATTAAGTAAAGTCATGAATAGACTATTATCAATTTGAACATTTTCTTGTTTATTCTGTCTTGCTCTATTTCTACATAAAAAAGTGCAAACAGGATGAGCTATCATTAAATCCCAATTCTTATCTAAATGATTCAAAACATCATCTTGAATATGATATCTTGGAAATTCACTTGGTAAAATATCACAAGAATAAACCTCATGACCTTTTTTAATAAAAGCTTCTCGAATAATTCCAGACATTTCACAGGCTACTAAAACTCTCATTCTTTCCTCTCCCCATTCTCATCATACTCTACATAATCAGGATGTAACGCTGTAACTTTCTTAGGCGATTTTTTGTAATTGTAAAAAGGTTCAAAGTCCATTCTTTCCTCGTATGCTGATTGCTCTGCTTCTTCTTCAGGAGTCATACAATCAAAACCTCAAAATTTGAAACAGGTTCTCTCATGAATAAATAGAAATCAGTTCTATAACCAAAACCCCATTTTTTGATATAGATAACAGAATTATGAACTACATGAAGATTCATATCTTTAAGTTTCTGTAATCTTGTAGCTGTCATTGAGTTAGCTAAACAAAGTATTCCAAAACCTTTCTCACAAGATTCAGCCATTTTAAAAATAAACTCTTTTGGTTGAGAGAAAGGAATGTTAGTTACTACCCAATCCCATTTATCATTAGATTTTAAGAAATCTTTACCTAATTCAATTTCAAAGAAATCTTTGTTTAAATCTCCACATGGAAAATTATTATAAAATACTCCTTTACCAAAACAAGGATCACACCAAATATCCTCATCCTCATAAGGAATCTTAGAAATTAAATGTTTAACTATATTTTCAGGAGTGTAAATTTGATCCCTATCTGAATGATGATGTTTAGCAATAATAGGAGTCATTCCAATCCCATCCTCCATTCTGCAAAGTCTTTAGAATCAATTAATACAAAATGAGATTTCAATTTTCTTTGAAGTTCAAATTCTTTATTCTCTATCATCTGTTCAACATATCTTTTAGATTCAGGATCTGAAACGTTAAACAAAGATACAAGAGAATGAATCTGATTCTCATATTCTTGAAATTCAGGATTTAGAAAAAAAGTTGTGGAAGAGATACTAAGCTTGTTCAAAGTCATAATACTCCCTCCCTGATTTGGATTTTTTGGAAACAGATTTCACTTTCAACTCTCCTCCTGCAATAATTGCAGTAGCTAAAGCTGTAGGAACTTTTTCCTTGTTGTAGAACTTACTAACAATTACAGTTCTAGTTGTATAGAACTGATTGAAACTCTCAAAGCTTTCCTTAGTTTTGATTCTAATTCCTTGATGAACTCCATCTTGATCTTCATAATCAGAGGATTCTACTCCTACGATTGTAAAGTATGGTTTTCCATCTAGGGCTTTGATGTTTGTAGCTTCGCCTGTTGCAAAGTCCTGTAATTTTATTTCGGCTATTTTTGATACACCTCCATTACTTAAATTTGCATGAATTTCTTCAATACAGTTACATTCTCCAAAACTATTCTCTGAAGAATAATCAGTAACACAAACAGCACAAGTCATTAGGCTATAATCTCCATATCAGCAGGAAGTCTTCCTTGTTTTTGCAATCGTCTTAATTTTGATTTTTTATTTCTATTTTCAGTATATTCAGGATTCTTTGCAAGTTCATGATATTGTTCTAAGGAACGTCTTTTGTTATTTTCATGAGAGCAATCATTACAGAATACTTTGTAGATAGATCCTGATGAATGTCCTTTATCAGTAACAGTTACAGGATTGAAAATATCTCTACATCCTACAC
>CAYMMZ010000053.1:0-2579 GCA_964391715.1 Candidatus Woesearchaeota archaeon
ATCCTAAAAGTAGTCCGACGGACATTGTTCAGGCAGTAGGTCGTGCTATTCGTTTGAGTAAAGATAAGAAGGTAGGAACAATCGTTCTCCCAGTATTTATTAAAGATGGTGAAAATGCAGAGGTATCTATTGAATCAAGTAATTTCAAACCAATCTGGAATGTTCTCAATGCACTAAAAGCACATGATGATGTTTTTTCGTTTGAACTGGATCAACTACGAATAGAGTTAGGCAAAAAGAAAAAAATTGGTGGTAACAAAAAAGGGATTTCCAAAATAAATATTGATCTGCCAGAAAGTATTGATCCTATATTTTCGAATTCTCTTAAAACTTATCTGGTTGAGAAAACCACTTCATCATGGAACTTTTGGTTTGGTTTGTTGGAGGTTTTTGTGGAGCAAGAGGGGCATTCTAGGGTTCATGCGAAATTTAAAACAGATGCTGGATTTGCTCTTGGAACATGGGTTGCCAGGCAAAGAAGTAATAAAGAAAATAATTATATAACCTCAGATCAAATCAAGAAACTGGAAGAATTGCCAAAGTGGATTTGGGGCATTGGTGATGACTGGGAAGAAAAGTTTTTGTGCTTGCTTGAGTATACTAAAAAACGAGGGAACGCAAAAGTAACCAGATATTTTGTGACAGAGGGTGGTTTTAAACTTGGGCAATGGGTTGCTGTGCAAAGAAGGAACAAAATAAATAATAATTTAACTCAGGATCAAATTAAGAGACTAGAGGTATTACCTGGATGGAGTTGGAGTGTATTCCCTGATAAATGGGAAGAAGGATTCGAATACTTACTCCAGTTTGTTGAAAAAGAAAAGCATTCCAGAGTTCCAAATGGATTTGAATCAGATGATGGATTTAAACTTGCCCAATGGGTTGGTTACCAGAGGACAAGAAAAACAATGAATAAAATAAATCAGGATCAAATCAATAGACTCGAAGAATTACCTCAATGGAGTTGGAGTCTGATCGATGATAAATGGGAAGAAGGATTCGAATACTTACTCCAGTTTGTTAAAAAAGAAAAACATTCAAGAGTTCATTATCAGTATAAAACAAAAGATGGATTTGCTCTTGGTACGTGGGTTTGTGCTCAAAAAAGTAAGAAGAGAAAAAAACAATTAACTACTGAACAAATCGAAAGACTGGAGGTATTACCTGAATGGATTTGGGATCAACCTGATCCATGGGAAGAAGGGTTTCAATATTTGCTTGAGTTTGTTGAACGAGAAGGACATTCAAGAGTTCCAAGGAAGTTGAAAACAGATGATGGTTATAAACTTGGTTCATGGGTTTCTCATCAAAGGACAAAGAAAAGAAAAAACAATTTGACCTCAGATCAAGTCAATAGATTAGAAGAATTACCCAAGTGGAGTTGGGGTCTAATCGATGATAAATGGAAAGAAGGATTTCAATACTTACTTGATTTTGTTGAACAAGTTGGAGATGTTAACGTTCATCGACATTTCGAAACTAGTGATGGGTTTAAACTTGGACGTTGGGTTTCAACTCAGAGAAAGAACAAGAAAGCAAATAAGTTAACCCTAGATCAAATTATTAAACTTGAAGCATTACCCAATTGGAGTTGGGATGTATTTCCTGATAAATGGGAAGAAGGGTTTCAATATTTGCTTGAGTTTGTTGAACGAGAAGGGCATTCAAGAGTTCATGATCAGTATAAAACAGATGATGGATTCAGACTTGGAGGGTGGGTTGGGTCGCAAAGAAGTAAATATAAAAAGGGGAAATTGTTGGAATACCAGATTGCAAAACTTACCGAACTTGATAAGTGGTCTTGGGACCCGTATATGGATGACTGGAATAAGGCATTTTCCTATTTAGAGGATTTTGTTAATGATGAAAAACATTCAAGAGTTCATTATCAGTATAAAACAAAAGATGGATTTGCTCTTGGTACGTGGGTTTGTGCTCAAAAAAGTAAGAAGAGAAAAAAACAATTAACTACTGAACAAATCGAAAGACTGGAGGTATTACCTGAATGGATTTGGGATCAACCTGATCCATGGGAAGAAGGGTTTCAATATTTGCTTGAGTTTGTTGAAGACGGGGGTAGTGCTAGAGTGCATGGAAAATTAATAACTAACGATGGGTTTGCTCTTGGAGCATGGGTTAATCGACAAAGAATGTCTTTTAGAAAAAATAAACTGACTCCAGACCAAATTAAAAAACTAGAAGCACTAAAAGGATGGGTTTGGGAACCAAGAAAGGGACCAAGTCCATACGAGAAGAAATCCTCCTCTGCAAAACCAAATAAAATCTTTTGAACGAAAAATATTTTGGAAAAAATTTTGATTTTAAATTATTAAAAACCCAAAAGTATCCTTCCTTTATAAACTCTAACACTTGCCCACATACCCTTGCCATTTACTGTTGCTTGTCCAAACTAGATATTCAAATTACTAGAAATGTTCCCAAGTAGTACAGGATTCTCCTCAGAATAGATTGCTGTCGTTGCAATAGAGGAATGACCCATTAAAGTCTGTACATTCCTAATCCCCACACCTTGTTCTAATAATCTGGTGCAGAAAGATCGTCTGCCACTATGACTGCTT
>CAYMMZ010000054.1:0-2538 GCA_964391715.1 Candidatus Woesearchaeota archaeon
AAAGAAAGGTAAGATATCTAAACGCAAATCTAAATACAAATCAAAAGGAGCCAAACTTGCAAAGGTAGCTAAAAAAGAGAAAAGAAGTATTAAGACGGGTAGATCTCCTGGTGAAATGAAACTCATTAAAAAGGAAGACGAGGCACGAAAGAAACGCCTTAGTAAAAGTATTGATTCCTTCTTTGATGACTTGGATCAGGAGTATGACTAATGTCATCAGCTCCACCATCAAAAAAAAGTTTAAAAACAGTCACAACACTACAACAAGAAGCCGAAGGAACAGATGTCTATCAAGAACCAGAAACAGAAGTAGCAGTAGAAACAAGTATTCCTACACCAACTCCTACAGTTACTAGTAGTGATGATGCTAGTAAGGTAGCAGAATGGGATCGGTATTATGACGAATTAAAAGCCGCAAACCAACAAAGAGTTGATGCAGCCAAAGCGTGGTATTTAGAACACGGAATAAATGCTCCCCAATATGGAGAAACTATACCAGCTCATATTCTCGCTACTCACCCCAATCTCACTCCTGCTCCGTGGGGTGGAGGATCAAATCCATATTCTCAAGCAGGCAAAGCATTAGCATATTGGGAAACTAAAGCCAAATTCGACACCCAACAAAGACAAATCCAACGAGGAGAGTTAGTAGGAAACTTACCCGTGGATTCTGATTTAGCTGAATTCGGTGCAGCAAGTACACAACCTGGATTGATGCCAACTCGGCCAGATGCACCAATAGAAGATGCTATTATGGGAACAAGGTATCTAAGTGAACCACCAAAATGGGAATGGGATCCTGAAAGAGATACCGAATTTGAAGGTGATATCGGAGGAGAACGATATACTCGATACGTAACAGAAGTCCTTCGAGAAGATCCCGTAGATGCAGAATATGGCCCTGGAATAGCAGAAATAGCTTATGAAGGAAAACCTAATGAATTCACAAAAACAATATCTACGGAATTTGGCCCATATCAATTTCAAACAATAAGGCCAGAATTAGGAACAGCAGCAGGATACTTTGAACAAGCAGGATTAGACCATCCGATTTATACTTATGAAACATGGCTGGGAAGAGATCAGTTTGAACCACACACCGCTTATGATCCAGGTTGGATATATACAGGTGGTCAAGCTGGAATTATTAGAGATACGGTCGATTGGGATATCTTAGAATTTCAAGACCAGGCTGCTATGATGACAAGAACTGAATACCAAGAAGCCCGTGCTGCACAATTTCCTGATATTATATTACCTGATAAAAGTATGACTCCAAGAGATCCAAGACACACTCAAAGAGATACGTATACTGTAAGGGGATATGAAGTTGATAGGGATTTATTTAGAGACGTAGATCCTATTGATGCTGCTTTAGAATTAGATGAATTATCTGAATACGAATTTGATAACATAGACTTTAGAGTTGCACGTGATGATTTCCGTGGTGGATTTACTGATGGGAGTATGTCCCCTGGAGAACGTACGGCAAAAGCAATACAATCAGGAAGAGGATCTGCTCCAGATTATTTATCTCAATTTGATAAAGACTTAGAATTAGAATTTGGATCTGGATATGAAAGTAGATGGGATCCAAACAAAATAGATCCTGAATTTATAAAAGCATTTAATGAATTAAAGAAAGGAGGAAAGGGAAGGATTGTTGGTTCTACTGTAGAAACCGCATGGAACTTAGTGCCTAATGCATTGTACGGGGTATATATGGCTCCTACTGTTAGTAAACAACAATGGAAACAAGTAATTCAAGATCTTGACCCAATCGGAGATATGCAAAAAAGGTATGAACAAGACCCATACGGATTCTATGGAGATATAGCAGGAAGTTTAATTGGATTTACTGGAGGAGTAGCTGCCATATCAAAACTACCTGGAGTAGCTGGAAAAACATTACCACGGCCAATAGTTTGGGCAGTCCAACCAGATGAAGAAATATTAACTATATTAGGTTCTAAAGCATTTCCTAAATTCACTGAACGGATTGGTGGGACATTCGATTGGGAAGAGGCAACTGCAATGGGAATAAAAAAACAATTAGATAGGACAAAGGCAGCGTTTAGAAAAACAACCATTCGAGGTGTAGAATTAGAAAGAGAAGTTAATGAATTAAAAAAGCTACAAAAAAGAACGAAAGATACCGAACGTGGACTTATAAAGAATAAACTAATTCAAGAAAAAATTAGAACAAAAAATGCAGAAATGGATTATGAAAAGGAAACAGAAGCATTAAGAAGAGCAGGTGTTGAAACCGATGTTGAAGCAGACATTAGAAGAATTAATTTTGAAACTGAATTAGAATATTTTGAATTAGATTCTGAATTAGAATCAATGGAAATAGATTTAGAATTAGATTCTGAATTAGAATATCGACCTGACATAGATATTGAAGGTGAGTATGAAGGTGAGTATGAAGGTGAAGCAGAATTAGAAGCAGAAATGGAAGCAGAAATGGAAGCTGAATTAGAAGCAGAATTAGAAGCAGAAATGGAAGCAGAAATGGAAGCTGAATTAGAAGCAGAA
>CAYMMZ010000055.1:0-2515 GCA_964391715.1 Candidatus Woesearchaeota archaeon
GGTGATTGTGTGAAGCCTCTCCATAGGTGGCAGAGCATGTTCTTGTTTCATGTCTTTCTCCAGCTTTACCGCAGTACATACATTTATCACCTAGCATCTTAGTTAGGTATTTTGAGTCAGCGAAGAAACACTGTATGCGAGACGGATACACCACCTCCCTTTCTGTATTAGAAAACATTGCTGCAACCTCAGAAAATCCACTGGGTGAGCAGAGTATTTTTTGACATCTGGAAAGCAGTAGAATTTCCGTTAGAGCAGTGATTGTTCCTTCTACGCTAGTTCTATCTAGTTTTCCCTTTTCAACAAACATGAGGTTTTTTCCGTAGTTTTTGAGGAAAGAATTTCTTACTTCCTCATCTTCTGTACACAGAAAAATTTTTTTGTTTTTATCTATTTTAGCAAAGAAGTCTTCTTCTGGAACAAATCTATATTGATGAGAATTAGATAAGCATAAATCTCCTCGTCTAACATGAACACCCACACACTCATTTGTTTTGTATTTTATTAGGGAAGCAACTATTTTAGGAGATATTGTGTTGAGTATAAAAGTGTATAAAAAATTCATCGCATCTAGCCACTCTTGCCACTGGTCATCTTGACTGGAGAAGCTCGATTCAAAAAAATTTACCCCAGTAACCCATACTCTGTCTAGCTTTTTTAGATATTTTTCGGGATTTGTTGATTGGCAATTGAGGATATATTCATTCTCACTGATACGTGGGTTATCAATCTTTTTTATCTGAGAGCTTTGGAATATGTCAAAAATGCTACAGCAAGTAGACCACCCCCCGCAATTTTTTGCCCACACAACTACAAGGTTAATATCTTCTTGTTCACATAAATACAGGGATGAGGCTAATAGTTTGATTCTGTCACCAAGGCCGTTTTGTGGAATCGCAATAAGGGTCTTATTTTTTTTACCCCTTCTCATGAGGACAGTTTCCACGTCTATCTCTGTGTGTGGATTGTTGATTAACTCACGATAATCTTCCATTAATAATCTCCCCCCCAATATTTTCCCGGAAAAGCCATTCCAACATGCTCACCTTCTATCCTTTCTGTTGGAAATGGGGTCTCTGGATTGCTGGAGTCATGTACAAAAATATCTGATTCATCAAAAATAGGAAGGAGGCACTCGCTCAAAAATATTTGATCTTCAGCGTAGTCAGTTGTTGGGTAATAGTTGTCTATCATGCTTTTAATTTCTTTAAGGCCGCCTTTAATACCCCACATACCAGCAAGAACAGGCCAGTAAGTGTGGCCAGCATGATTATCCCTCATTATGTGTAATTTTTTATCTGAAGCAAGCCATTCATCAACAGCAAACTTTTCTCTCCATAACAACGGCCCGTCTAAATCTCTAAAGATCGCCACATCAGAATCTTCAGCGGCAAGAAACCTCCAAAACCTAGCTGGGTATATATCTTCCCCTCCGGTCATGTTTACTATAGAACACCCGTGCGATTGAAACCAAATTCTGTCTTTGTTATATATAGATTTTCCAACATATATCCTCCATTCCCAATCTGGATATTTTTCCCTGCCATGAATAACACATTTTTTTCCTGCATCTACATATGAATAGACCCTTTCGTTTCCACCATACAGGGAGAATGACACCGTTTTTTTCATATTAATACTCAAATATAGTTAGGTTTCTCTTTTGTTTCTTAGACTTTATCTTCGTCATTTCTTCCCATTTACCCCACGGGTTATTCTCTGCCTTAAGCTTGTTATCCCAGATCAACTTCATCATTTCATCTTCAACCAATTTGTGCTCCTGCGCATCCCATCCAGTGCCTATTTTATTAGCGTGATCGGGACCAAAAACCTTTTCAAGTTCGTGTCTAGTATCTGCCTTAACTCTTTCTAGATGCGAATGTGGAACATGATAAGCATGATCGCAAGACACATCAACCCTAAGGCAACCACCTTCTTGCATTCTTTGATAAATATCATCATCCTCCCACCCATAGCCAGTAAGTCGTTCGTTATACCCATTCACAGCAACAAAGTCATCTTTTTTCATGTATACTAAACCATGAAGATAGCTTTCGTTTTTCGAGCGAGCAGTTTTCCAGTTCCCTGTGTAGAATAATCTATCTAACGAAAGAGGGTGCCACTTCAGAAACTCAGGATGAATTTTGTAGTCAGTATCTAGTTTTAGTAATTTACTTTCTTTTGTATTGAGCAACGACATATTCCAGTATTTTGTTCTATGAAAATCTTCCTTAATTTCAGATCTAAAGATGTGGATACGCTTATCTGACAAAAGGTCATAAGAATCAAGGAAAGAGTGAACAGGTAAATCGCTAGCAAAATCAAAAATATTTATACTGTTGACTTCTTTTAACTCTACCCAAGTTAACAAAGATGGAATTAGATTGCGAGTTCTATTCTTGCAAATACTTACTATTCCTATTTTTTCTTTTTGTTTAAACATAATTAAAAAAGTATAGCCCTTCCACTATTTGAGCTGCTTCGCCTTTGGTTGTAATATTATTTTTTTGCCAAG